>CAUZJF010000304.1:0-3378 GCA_963579975.1 Dehalococcoidia bacterium | reverse complement strand
GCGATGAAGGGGGTGAGCACGGCCATCGCCTCGGGCAGCACCACTGGGGCGTTAACGGCGTACTGAGCGGGCCTGCCCTGAAGCACCGCGAGGACCTGCTCCGCCACCTCCACGGCGACGTTGGCCTGGGCCTCCAGGGTCGAAGCCCCGAGGTGTGGCGTCACGATGATCTTATCGCTCTTGAGGAGGATGCTGTTCGCAGCCGGCTCCTCGGCAAAGACGTCGATCGCGGCGCCGGCGACCTTCCCGCTTTCGACGGCCTCGTAGAGCGCCTCTTCGTCGATCACGCCGCCACGGGCTGCGTTGATGATCCTGACTGTTGGCTTGACTTTGGCCAACTCCTGGCTGCCGATGAGCTTGTCGGTGCCCCCCGTTAGAGGCACATGAACAGAGATGAAGTCTGACTGCTGAAGCAGGGCGTCGAGCTCGATCACCTTAACGCCGAAGTAGGCCGCATGCTCGTCCGAGACGAAGGGGTCGTGGCCGACGAGCTTCATGTCGAAAGCCTTTGCCCTCAGGGCGACCTCCGAGCCCACCTTGCCCAGGCCGATGATGCCGAGGGTCTTGCCGCGGAGCTCGGTCCCCATGAACTCGGAGCGACTCCAGTTCCCAAGCTTCAGGGAAGCGTCAGCTCGGGGCACGTGTCGGGCGAGGGAGAGCATCAGCGCCAAGGTGTGCTCCGCTGCCGCGATGGTGTTGGAAGTAGGCGCGTTGGCGACCAGGATGCCAAGCCGCGTCGCCTCATTGACGTTGATGTTGTCGACGCCTACACCGGCACGGCCGACTACCTGCAGCTTCTTTCCAGCAGCGAGAACGTTCGGTGTTACCTGAGTCTCACTTCGAACGATGAGGGCGTCGTAGTCATGAATCAGGGCCTGAAGCTCTGTGTTGCTGAGGCCTGGCTTAACGTCGACCTGGGCTCCGGCGTCGCGAAGGAGGTTCAGGCCCTCCTGCGCAATCCGGTCGGCCACGAGTACGTGCATGCTAGGCGCCTCCCGCTGGGATGGCGCCGACCTTTCGGAGTTTGGCCAGAGCTTTTTCTAGGGAGGATAAGGCGTCTTGGATATCCGCCTCGCTCACCCACCCGAGGTGGCCTATCCGGAAGAGCTTCCCGGACAGGGGCCCCTGTCCGCCGGCGAGGACGACTTCATGCTGCTCACGCAGCTCGGTCGAAAGGGCAGACCAGGAGACGTCCTCGGGCATCTTGATGGCGGAGACGGTGTTGGAGGCGCAAAACTCGTCCGCGAACAGCTCGAGGCCGAGGTCTTTGGCGCCTTGACGAGTCGCCTTGCCTATCTCGGCATGGCGACGGTAGACACGGTCCATCCCCTCCGCCAGGAGAAGGCGCAGACCCTCCCGCAGGCCGAACATGACACCCAGGGCGGGCGTCCACGGCGTTTGGCCTTTCTCGGCAGAGACTTTGGCCTCGGCCAGGTCGAAGTAGAATCTTGGCATCGTTGCTTTCCCGATGGCCTCCCAGCCCCGAGGACTGACGCTGACCATGGCAAGGCCGGGCGGGCACATCCAGCCTTTCTGTGAGCCGGAAACTGCGATATCGATGTCCCATTGGTCGACGGGGCAGGGGATCGAAGAGATGCTGCTGATCCCATCGACCACGAGGGTCTTGCCAAACTCCCCCTTGATGACGGCGCTGAGGGACTCCAGGTCATTGGTCACACCGGTGGAGGTCTCGTTGTGGGTGACGAACACGGTGCGAACGTTGGGCTCCCGCTTCAGCGCTTCGCGCACGACCTCCGGGTCGGCGGCACTGCCGGGGGTGAAGGCCACCCTGACGACATCCGCTCCGAAGGCTCCGGCCAGCGCCGCGACGCGGTCGCCGAAGACGCCGATGGAGACAACGAGGGTCCGTTCTCCAGGGGAGAGCACATTCGTGACGGCGGCTTCGAGGCCGCCGGTTCCGGAGCAGGTCAGAATCACCAGGTCCTTCTCCGTGCCGAACACCGTCTTCACGCCGGCGGTCAGCTCGCCTATAAGCTGGGCGAACTCCGGCCCGCGATGGTTGATCATCTGGCGGCTGCCCGCCTCGAGCACAGGATCAGGGACAGGGGTAGGCCCGGGCACTCGAAGGTTCAACGGATAACTCCTGGGGAACGCGGAACGTTATGAAAAAGTGTAGCAGAACGGGGGCAGGTTTCGAAGGGGTTTGCTCGATTGTGGAACAATGAGGTGTGCGGAAGGGTTCTTTAACCGCTGTCCACGATGCGGATAAAGCGCCTGTTGCCCACCCGAAGGGTTGTGCCGGGGGTCACGGGAACAACGACGTCATCGGCGGTGAGCCGCCGACCGGCCACTTGGACGGCACCCTGCTGGAGCAGGCGGCGGGCCTCGCCACTGCTGGCGGCGAACCCTGCTTGCACTACCAGCTTGACGACGTTGACCTTGATTTCGCCGCCGCCGTCAACAGCCACGACGTCGCTATTGGGGCCGCTGGCCGGGGCTCCGAAGGAGATCTCGAGCTGAGGCATATCCTGAGGCGCTTCACGCCGTTGGATCACCTGCTCGAAATGGCCCTGGGCCTCGTCAGCCTCCCGCTCTCCATGGAACTGGGACACCAGGTCCCGGGAGAGCCGTTTCTTCAGGTCCATGGGATTGGTGGAGCCTTGCCGCATCTCGCTCCGGAAGGCGCCCAGCTCCTCTTCCGGCACGTCCGTGAGGAGCTCGAAGTAGTTGACGATATGGTCGTCCGATATCGACATCGCCTTGCCGTACATATCGTCGGGAGGCTCGTCAACGCCGATGTAGTTGCCGAGGCTCTTGCTCATCTTCTGAACGCCGTCGGTCCCAACCAGGATTGGGACGAGCATAACCTGCTGCGGCCGTTGCCCGACCATCTGCTGGAGCTCCCGACCGAGCAGATTGTTGAAGCGCTGGTCGGTTCCCCCGAACTCCACGTCAGCCTCGACCACGGTAGAGTCATAGGCTTGGAGCAATGGGTAGAGCAGCTCGGTGACGGCGATGGGCTGGTCCGCCTCGTAGCGCTTGGCGAAGTCGTCCCGCTTGAGGATCTGGGCGACCGTGAAACGGCTCGTGAGACGAATCACGTCCGCAAGAGTGAAGTTGCCGAACCACTCCGTCTGCCAGCGGACTTCCGTCTTCTCTTTGTCGACAACCTTGAAAAGTTGGGCCATATACGTCTCGGCGTTGGCCATGACCTCTTCGGCGGAGAGCATAGGGCGCGTTGCCGACCGGCCGCTGGGATCGCCGATCTGGGCGGTCCAGTCGCCGACGATGAGGACGACCTGATGGCCCAGGTCCTGGAGCTTGCGGAGCTTGCGCAGGCCGACGACGTGGCCGAGGTGGATATCGGGGGCGCTTGGGTCGAAGCCCTTTTTGAGGCGGAGAGGCTTGCCTGACTTG
>CAUZJF010000303.1:0-3382 GCA_963579975.1 Dehalococcoidia bacterium | reverse complement strand
GCTCGTTGGCCAACACGGTATTGCAGGACGGACACCAGTTGGCCGGCGCGTAGTCCCGGTACGCCAGGCCGGCCTCATAGAACTTCAGGAAGATCCACTGGTTCCAGTGGTAGTACTCCGGGACACAGGTCACCACCTCGCGGTCCCAGTCGTAGATGGTCCCCATGGTGCGCAGCTGCCGACGCATGTTCTCGACGTTGTTCATCGTGTACGTCATCGGGTGCACGCCGTCCTTGATGGCGGCGTTTTCGGCCGGCAGACCGAAGGCGTCGAACCCCATCGGGTGGAGCACGTTGTAGCCCTGCATACGTTTGAAACGCGCGCGTGCGTCAGACGGCGCCATGGCGTACCAGTGACCGATGTGGATGTCGCCCGACGTGTACGGGTACATGGTGAGCTCATACCATTTGGGGCGCGGGTCGTCGTCGCGGACCTCGTAGAGCCCATCGGTCGCCCAGCGTCCTTGCCACTTGGCCTCGATCTCAGCGGGGCTGTAGCGTAACTTGGCTTCCCGGGCTGTTGTGGTTGCCATGGTTGGCTCCTCGATGGTGTTTTCGCGTTCGCTTCTGGTTCCGCCTGGTCGCTCGGGTGGGACTCCTCCGGTTGGGTCCGTTGCTGCTTCTCGGTCAAGCGGCTATCGCCTGAGGGCGTGCCGGTCGCAAAAAGAAAGAATCCCGTCCCAACAGGGACGGGATTCTTCAGTACCCGCGGTACCACCCTGATTGCCCTCCGTGTTCGGAGGACCACCTCAGTTAGCTATAACGGCGCTTACCGTCCGGCCCTACTCACATTCTGCTTCAGGCTGGATGCTCGGAGGCGAGTTCACGGGACGTCCTGCGCGGGGGTTCCACCGTTCCCCGCTCTCTATCGCAGCGTACCCGCTACTATTCCTCTTCGTAGCACTATGTATTCACGTGGGTTCTACCCTAGCACGGCCCCTAAGAGTCGTCAACAGGCTCGATGTCAGCCAGCCGCATACCAGGAACTAGGCTCCGGGGGGGCCTGTAGTTCACGGTTTTCTTCGCGGCTTAGTCCAATGTCTCAGGCGCGATGAGCACAGTTGTGCTGAAGTTCACTGCGCCTGCGCCTGCGCCGCGCCCCTATCGTAATGCTGTTGCCGTATGCGAACGGTCTACGGACGGTACTATCCTTGCTTCCGGCGCCTGTAACGCCGCATCGGCAGGCTGACCGCTACACCGACGACAGCGATTGCAGGGCTGAATATCAGCAGCCAGATGAGCAGGGTTCCGATGCTCTGGCCCAGACCAGACAGCGCTCTGACGGCTTCTTTGCTTCGGTCACCCACGCTCCAGCCTGCTATCGTCCAGCCCTCGGTTTCTCGCACGCGGACGTTCACAAAACTGATGCCCTCGACCTCCCCGGCCTCACTGTCGCCCGTAATCGTCAGGGTTGCGGTGTAGTCGAACGGCCTGTGATCGGCGTAGGTGTGGGTCGCTATGGCGCGAGTTGCGCCCGCCGCCAGGCTTTCTTCAACGACAGTAGTGCCGTCGCCGAAGTCCCATTCGTAGCGGACGTCGGTGAGGCCCTCGGGCCGCGTGAAGGAGCCGTCGAAATCGACCTTTTCGTTTTCGTCAACGACTATCCTCTCGCCTGCGAAGACCTCGATCACGGGTATCCTGGTGACGTTCACCATGATGGTGTCCTCGCCTGCGGCGAGACCGGCATCACCCGTGCTGGTCATTTCTACCTGGGCGATGAAAGGCGAGTCTTCCTCGTCCTCGTAGAAGTGGGTCATCGTAGCGGTGACGCGGGTGTCTTCTTCTTCGGTGGGGGCCGTGCGGTTGCTAGTAACAGTACGAGACCCGTCGCCGAAGTCCCAGGTAAAGGTATGTTCCGCCATCCCTTCGGGAGGCTTGAAGAAGGCCCTGAAGCGAACAGCCTCGCCAATGCCGGCGGTCTGGTCTCCGCCGGCGTCCACGGACAGCTCGACGGGCTCCAGTTCCAGGGTTACGTTGATGAGCGAGAACGCCGAAGTCTGCTCGAGGAGTTTGATCCTTCCTTCGAGTTGCTCGGTCTCCTGCTGGATGCGGTTCAAGGAGTCGCGGACCTGGAGGGCTTCCTCGACCTTCTCAGCTCTCTCCATCAGGGCCAGCAGCGCCTTCTCCGTGGCTCGCAGCGTCTTGAGACGCGATGTCGTGTCGACGTACTCGTCGGTGACGTCGCGACTGGAGGTCACCTCTGCCTTAACGTCGATGCCGAGGTCTCGGAGCTGTTGGATGGCTTCGGCCAGTCGCTCAGCTGGGACGCGGACCGAAATGCTCCCTAGGTGTTTCTGGCTGCGGTTCGAGGAGATAATCCAGCCGCCCATCTTGGTGGCCATGTCGCCGATGGCGTCTACCGACGCGCTGACGTCCGCGACCTCAATCGTCATGTCGACGGTGCGAACGATGATCCTCTGCTGGGCCACCAACTCGGCGGGTTGTTGGTCCGCGACACTGTCCTGGCTGGCAACTGACAGCGTCGGCAGACCTGCGGGCATCGGAGGAGTTGGCGCCTCAGGCTGTGGTATCCCTGTCGCCGCGCTTTGGTTCTCTCCCCGGGCCATCTCTTCGTCGAAATCCCCGCCGGTTGCCATTACGTCCGGGCCCTGATTGAAGGCCGGCTCCCCTGCCTCGATTACGGCAGACGAATCGGTCATCGCAAACGCAGCTTCTTCCAAGTCGTCGCCTCCCGTACAAGCCGCCGAGGCGAACGCCGCAATCACGACGACCGATATCAGTAGCGATCGCATAACAGAAATCATTGTGCACTCACCTCCATGACGAAATCGCGGGCCGAGTTCACGCAGTTGACGTCCGCCTTGCGGCCCTTTAGTGCGTGATAGATATGACGGGTTCGGCCGGCGATTTGTTCCACACGGGCTCGTAGTGGTTCCCTACCCCATGCCTCGCCGACCGGCATATCGGGTCTCCGATGCCCGCTCCAACGGGGATGGGACTAAGCCGTCGCGGCTACGATATCGAAGGCGTGCGCGGCGAGGATCTTGACGTCTTCAGGTGGAGGGACCTTTGCATCGGAGTCGTTCGTAAGGGGTGTACCGGCGGCCAGAGCCGCCTTGGCTACCCATAGCCAGCCGTTGTTCAAGGGGCCGACGGCGCCGGCGGGCCGGCACATGTAGATCATGTCGATGTGCTGATGGTAGCCGGCCACCGGGTCGTGGATGTCTTCGATCATGATCGTGAACGGCGGGGTTACGTGGGTAGGGTAGTCTAGGTCGAAGCTGGCGCCCGTCGGGACTACCTCGGCGACGATTCCTGATTCTTCTTCGATCTCTCTCAGGACGGCCTGGACGGGATCCTCGTTCTCGTCGATGTGCCCACCGGGTGGAAGCCACGCCTTGACTTTGGGGTGCCAGTGGAGA
>CAUZJF010000302.1:0-3386 GCA_963579975.1 Dehalococcoidia bacterium | reverse complement strand
AAGCGGCCTAACTCAAAGGGGAGTCGATGGGAGAAGTACCGTTTGCAGCGCAAATCTTACCGGGCAAGCTCGACACGTGGAAGCAGTTCAACGCGGAGCTGCAAGGGGCCCGTCACAACGAGTTCGTGGCTTCGAGAAACCGCGTCGGCATCACCCGCGAGAAGGTCTTCTACCAGCAGACCCCGATGGGTGATTTCGCGGTGGTTTACGTAGAGGGACCCGGTGCGGAGTCCATGATGCCCCAGGTCGGCGCTTCCACGGACCCATTCGCTATCTGGTTCCGGGACAGCGTCAAGGACATCCACGGCCTCGACATGACACAGCCCCCTCCAGGACCACCCCCGGAACTCGGGCACGAGTTCACCGCCTGACGGCCACTTACGACACGGTCCTCCGACGGCTGGGAGGGCTTCTTTAACCTGGACGCCGGTCGCCGTCTTGCTGGCGTACAGACGGACTGCCGCCGCTTGAAAGTATCACGACGGGACGTCGCGTTTCCATAGATCCTGCGCCACGTCCATTCGCTCTCTTATCGTTGCGTGCAGGTCAGCGCCGGACGCGAACCCGAGTCGTTGAGCCAGGTACCCGGACTCTCGGGAGTCTGCGGCGGGAACGGTCAGGTCTTTCGCGTTACCGCGCACCACTCGCAAAGCGTCGATGAGCCGCCGCAAGAACTGGTAGGCTTCGGCGATCTCTGAGGCCCGCGTGAGAGAGAGATAGCTCCCTTCAGCCAGGCGGTCGGTGGCATCGAGGGTTCCCGTCACGCGTACGTCCTTGTTAGTACGCCCGGCTGATATCTGGTGCGCCTGCACGAAGTACTCCAGGTCGACCAGGCCACCTTCGCTGTACTTTGCGCTGACGGCTCCCGTGGGCACCAGCTCCGAGGCCTGACGTTGTCGCAGGTGAAGAATGTCCTCCATGTCGATCGGCGTGTCAGCGTAGACAAACGCGTCTCTCCAATCGACCACCTTTTGGCCGAGGGTCGTGTCGCCCGCGATCGGCCGCAGCTTTACGAGCGCAAGCCTTTCGAAATTTCGGGCTTGACCCTCGTGGGTGTAGTAGTCGCTGAAACCGCTCAGGCTCGAGGCCAGAGCACCGGCGCTTCCATACGGTCGCAGGCGAAGGTCGATCTCGAAGACCCCTTCCTGTCTCGCACTCACCGTTTGAGTGAACTCCCGCACAAGGTCCGCGAAGAAGGCCGAATTTTCGACCGATTCAGGGCCTGTGGTGATCCCGTGGTCCTCGTATACGAACACCAGCTCGATGTCCGATCCGAAGCCCAATTCGCGACCGCCGGCCTTGCCAAGAGCGTAGACACACCATGTACATGAGCGGCCGTCCGCCAACACAGGCGTGCCGTGTCGTTTCCCCAGCGTTCCCCATGAAAGCTCGGCGGCCTTCTCGACAATGATCTCGGCCAGTTCGGTCAACTCCTCCGAGAAACCGCGAAACTCTACGCGGTCGATGATGTGCCGCAGGTCTATGCGGAACATCTCCCGGTCCTTGAACCTGTTCAACTCGAGAACGCGGCCTTGATGTTCTCGCGGTCCGGCCAATTGTTGCTCCAGGGTCTCCAGTAGCTGCTCTTTCCCCTTTCTCTCGTCCAACATAGGTACGTCGACGATCACCGGGAAGAGATTGTCGTATTGCATCCGGAGGAAGTCTTCCCAAAGGAACCGGCTCGATCCCAAAAGGTGGATGAGGGTCTCGAGGACCGCCGGAGATTCGAGGTCGCGCAGCTCGCCGATCCAGTCGTCCCGGGAAAGCACCTGTTGCGTTAGCGCGTGGAACTGCCGCAGGGCCTGGGCCGGATTCGGCGATTGGGGCAGAAGGTCGGTAAAGTGCTTGATCAACGCCGTGGCAAAACGCAGCTCCTGGATTCGCTTCTCGTCGGTGATCTTGCGTCTCCTGGCGTCGGTCAGCCAAAAGATGTCGCGCACCTGGCCCTGGACCGTGTCTACCTCGGCACGCTCGACGTTGACACCTGCCATCGCGAGGGCGTTGACGAAGGCGAAAAGGAACCCGGCAGTGTCCCTGGCCCGAACGACCAGCGCCGTGTAGTCAGTTGACGTATCGTTGGTCACCTCGATCGCGGTTGAGAACGGCTGTTCAGTCCAGTATTCTGCGGGCCGGAGGGCGCCACTGAGGCGGTCTACTATCCGCCTGCGGACGCTCTCAAGCCCGTCTTGCACCAGTTCGGCCATGAGAGTGGCGAGGTCCTTACGGAGCTCTGACCAGAATTGCTCATCGGCGCCACCGTCAGGAACACGGACCTCGAATATGTCGAGTATCATCGTCGTAGGCGGCCCCGCAAGCGGCTGGCGTCGCCGGCGAAGGCGCCGCGTTCGCGCTCTTCTGGGAACGGAACGTCGGTGGTTGTCCCCCGTAAAGTCGAGCGTGAACACACGAGCGCGGACGATGTCCAGACGGAGCGCTGCGAACAGCCCGGCTACCGTCGCCAGGGCTCCGATGCGGCTCGCGGTGCACACCGTCAAAACCCAGCGATCTTCACTCGCTTTTTCGATTTCGACTCTCACCTCGTCCGCCCGCGAGATCGACCGGAGCATGTCCACGTGCCTGGCCTGGTCCCCTGGCTCGACACGGTCATAGGCGAGGCCTAACTGGGCCCGAATGGTTTCTGGACTAATATCGTTGCGAGAGTACAATGGGAGTTCTTTGCTGGAGGATCGGATTCTGGACAAAATCAAGGCTCGCGGGGCAGTACGCCCGGGCAAGCATCATACACCGGAGCTGCCGACGCGTCCCGCCTCGTGCCAACCGCTTAAGAATACCCTACTATGAGCGACGCAGACGAGTTGCGCGCCGCCTTCGCGAACGGGTCTCTGCTACGCCCCGTCGACGATTCTCCCACCATCGTAGATCTTGCCCGAGCCGTCGCCCAGATCGCCGGCGTCGCTACGCTCGATTCGACCCGGGACTCACGCACCCTGGCAGACCTGATCGGCCCTTCCGACCATCTTATCTTCGTCGTCGTGGATGGCCTGGGACAACGAATCGTAGACCAACTGCCCCAAGATTCTTTCCTGGCCAGTCACCAGGTCGCCGAGCTGAGAACGGTCTTCCCATCGACGACCGCGACGGTCCTCACCTCTATCGCGACCGGCGTGTGGCCTAATTCTCACGGGGTTACCGGATGGTGGACCCACCTCGACGAAATTGGCGGTGCGGCGGTACTGCTCCAGTTCGTGAAGCGCTCGGATGGGGAGGCACTGAGCGATCTCGGTGTCACTCCTGAGAAAGTCTTTCCATGGCCATCCATCCCGAGCCTGGTCCCACGGAACACCCTGGTGGCTCTCCCAGAGCGCATAGCCGGAAGCACCTATTCGAAGTACATAACCGGCGACCGGGACATCCTCGGCTACAAG
>CAUZJF010000301.1:0-3414 GCA_963579975.1 Dehalococcoidia bacterium | reverse complement strand
AGAAGCGAGAGCAGCCCTTATGGGTTGTGTCGGTGCCGCTATTGGGAGGGTAAATCCGGATTATGAACGTTGTAACCGGCAGATAGGGGAGTTGAGAAACCAGCAGGCTGCCCGGCGTAATTCTCTACAACGGGAACTCTTTGCGCTTCGTCAGGACAAGTTAGAGCTTCAACAGAGAATCCTTCTCGCTCGCGCCTCGACGAACCCCACACAGCCTGAAGTACAGGGTGCGCCGGTGACAGCCAGTGCCGGGGCTGCCAATGACGAGATCGACAAGTTCCTGAACAGAATGCGCGCCTAGAGAAACCCTACACAGGCGGTTCCTCTTATGGGCAGTACCGCGTTCTCTGATGGGAAGAAGGTTGCCTGTGGTGGAGGGTACGGTTCCTTCCGACACAGCAGACGATAAATAAGGGTTCTGCTCGTCCTGAGTTGCGGGTCTGAGTGGGGCAGGGCAGAATTGGGGATCGGCACCATCCGTAGTAGAAGGTGCGAGGGTACAGGGAGGTAGCGATGAAGAAGTGGCTGAGACGCATCCGCGGCGCGGTCGGGATGGGCCTGACCTGGGGAGTAGCATGGTTCGGCGCGGGCGTCGCCCTGCTGCTCGTAGTCGGTGTTGGCGCCGCCGACGTCCCATTCCCCCTCGGGTTCGGTCTGCTCGGCTTTCTTGCCGGCGTCACGTTCTCCGGGGTCCTCGGGATTGTTGAGGGACGTCGCAGGTTTGATCAGATGTCGCTTCCGCGTTTTGCAGTGTGGGGAGGTGTTGGGGGTCTTCTGCTGTCCGGGACCTTTGTTTTGGCGACGGGCCTTGGATGGGAGGTGCTGGTGTTGGGCCCCGTGTTCGCACTGTCGGGTGCGGGCTGCGCTGCCGGTTCGCTGGCCCTAGCCAGAACGGAGGAGGACCGAGAACTGCTCGACGCCAGTGGGGACGTGGCCGAGGTGGGGCTTACTGAAGGCGAGACGCAGGAGCTGCTCGGAGGCAGGGCGATACCCTGGAGTTGACCCCGTAGGGCGGACGGTTTTGCACTAGGGACTCAAGCGACTCGGGCGTGCTCCTTTTCGTAGTTGATGGGAGACATCTGGCCGAGGGCTGAGTGCCGTCGGCGCGGATTGTACCACGCTTCGATGAAATCGAAAACGGCCATGCGTGCCTCGGCCTGATTCCGGAAGCTCTTTCGTTCGATCAGCTCGGTCTAGAGGGTGGCGAAGAAGCTCTCGCACATCGCGTTGTCGTAGGCGTCACCGACCGAGCCCATCGAAAAACGGACGCTTGCCTCTTTGCACCGCAGGCCGAAGGCGATCGAGGTGTACTGAGTACCCTGATCGCTACGATGGGATGACACCGTTCGGTCGTCGCTGCTGCAGCGCCATGTTCAGCGCGTCGAGCACGAGCTGGGTCTTGAGATGAGTCTTCATCGACCAGCCGACCACGCAGCGGCTCCACGCATCGACGACGACCGACAGGTACAAGAAGCCGCTCCAGATCGGCACGTGGGTGATGTCGGCAACCGAGAGCTGGTCCGGGCCGTGCACGCCGAAGTCACGCGCGACGAGATCGGGGGCAGGTCGGGCATCTCTGTCTCGCTTCGTCGTGCGCCACTTCCTTCGCCGCGTAGCGCCTTGTAATCCTGCCAGCCTCATCAGACGACGCACCCGCTTGTGATTCACCTGCCAGCCGTCGCCCCTGAGCTCGGCGTACATCCGTGGCTGGCCATACGTCTCCCGGCTAAACGAGTGGATCTCGCGCATACGACCCACCACCCTCTCGTTCTCGACGGCTCGCCGCGATGGAGGACGCTTTCTCCACACGTAGTATCCGCTGGTCGAGACGCTCAGAACTTCACACATCATCCGTACGCTGAACTCGGCCTGGTTGGCCCTCACGAACTCGAACGCTTCGGGGGCACCGAGTCGGACTCCTGAGCGAACCAGGCCGCGGCTTTTTTAGGACCTCCCGCTCGCCTCGCAGCCGCTTGTTCTCACGCCGAAGCTCGCGTAGCTCTGACGTCGTCAGGCCGTCGCTTCTGACTCCCCCGTCGAGGTCCGTCTGCTCCACCCAATTGTGGATCGTCTGAGCCGTGGGCTCGAACTCCCTACTCAATTCCTCTGGCGTGCGACCTGCTTTGACCAGCTCCACCATCTGCTGCCGGAACTCCAGCGAATACAGCAGTCTCGTTCTTGGCATCGTGGATTCCTTTCCCTAAAGAGAATAAATGTCCACCGTCAGGGGCTAACTCCAGATGCTGACGCACTCATCGCTATGGGTGCAGAACATGGTTGTGAGTTCAGTGCTGAGGTTTAGCGCCAGGTGCTGAGTTGAGTGATCAAGAGTTGGATGGCGTAGCGGGGGCATTAAGCGCCCCCGCCGACGCCGACATCACCCTCGGAGTGAAGGACCCCCAAGCGGTGCTCCGGCTCAATCCTCGGGGACGATTCAGTTTTTCTTGGAAGGTCGAGGAAGGTGAGTCTCTCGACGGTGGGCTTGGCGATGATGATTAAATCGTGGACGGAACATCCCAGACTTAACGATTCGACACAAGGTCGCGTTTGGATCCAAAATCAAGCCCCGCTCAAGGCTGTAGCCTCAAGCGGGGCTTGATTTTAACTCCATGGGGGCTGAGCGAATCGACCCCTAGATTTCCTGACTCGTCTTAACCAGTGCGTGGCTCGTGGAAGCCTCTACGCATCCCGCAACCCTTTCGCCAGAACGGTGAAAAGGTTTGCAATGGCGACACCAGCAATAAAGACAGCCAATTGGTCCAGGAAGCCGTTGGCGTAGGCACCAATCACTGGAACGACGTCCAGGTTATCCGCGATGCCCGGCAGCACCGCTGCCAACACGTAAAAGGCTACGCGGGCCGACACGTCTTCCATCGGCTTCATGAATCCCATGACGAGACCAAGGAGCACGAGAACAAGCGGGAAGTATGCGAACACATCCGGTGCCAAAGCGGCGATAACCGCAACGAGCACAGAACCGTACATAACCGCCTTTGCGAGCATCTGCATTTTCTTACTCCTGTCAGTGAAGGTGCCTTAGCGTACGCACATTAGATGCTTCAATAGACGGCGGACGAGCTAATAACGCTAGGGTTTAGCAATTATTGAGGGATAGCCCTATCGCCGGCAATCGGGTAGCCAGGCCCCCGGAGGAAGGGTGAGGGTGGGCAGCCTGTTTTCCGGCGTGGGTGGCTTCGACTTGGGGATCGAGCGTGCTGGCATGGAAGTCGTGTGGCAAGTCGAATTCGATAAACAAGCGCGGGTGGTGCTCCGAAGGCACTGGCCTGACGTGGATCTACATGAGGACGTATGCGATGTGGGTGGCCTGGACAGAGTGACGTGACCCCCTGAAACGAGACCAAAGTTGATGTTAGGATGCGGCTTTGGTCGCAACTATCAGGGGGAGGTCAGAAT
>CAUZJF010000300.1:0-3437 GCA_963579975.1 Dehalococcoidia bacterium | reverse complement strand
GGGAAGCATGCGGCCCGGACGTCCCCGCACCGGAGAACCCCGCAGCGGTCCTCGGCGCGACCATCGGCTCTTACGCCATCGCCGGCCGGGACAAGCTGACTCTCGTGGCGGCGCCCTTGATCGCGAATTTCGGTGTTTGGGTCGAGCAGCTGATCGCCGAAAGCACCGGCAAGGATGGGAAGGGAGTCGTCCCTGTCGCCGACGAGTCTGTCTTGGGACCTGATGCCTACGCCGCCGACCGGCTGTTCGTTCATCTCCGTCTTGAAGGCGACGAAAACGACGACCTTGACGCCAAACTCGTCGAGCTAGAGTCTGGTGGGCATCCCGTCGTCCGCCTCGACCTATCGAGCCCTCACGATCTCGGCGCGGAGTTCTTCCGGTGGGAGATGGCGACGTGCATAGTCGGCTCAATACTACAGATAAATCTGTTCGATCAGCCGGACGTGCAGCGGGCCAAGGAAGAGACAGAGTCGGCACTGAGCGAGTATGTTTCGACCGGCCAGCTAGGCGTTCTCAACGCGCCCGACTCCATCGAGCGGCTGCTCTCGATGGCCGGACCCGGCGACTATTTCGCCATCAACGCTTTCGTCGAGGCCACCTCGGAGGTGGACGCGGCGTTCACCGAGCTACGGGTCCGGGTTATGCAACGCTACCGGATCGCCACGACGCTGGGCTACGGGCCCCGGTTCTTGCACTCCACCGGCCAAATGCACAAGGGCGGTGCCAATAACGGGCTGTTCCTACAGTTAACGGCCGACCACCAGCCCGAAGACGTGCCCATCCCCGGCGAGGAGTACACCTTCGCCACCCTCGCCGCCGCCCAGGCCCTTGGAGACCTGCGCGTCCTAAAGGAGCGCGGCCGGCGCGTCGCCCGGGTCCACCTGGGGACCGATCCAGCAGCTGAGATCAGAGCCCTGTCAGCACGCGTTACCTGAGCGAAAACCGCCAGCGTTGCTTAGCCTGGAGCAGCCGCATCGCAAGCCGATTTGGGGGTGCTCTTCACTGTCAACCGGCGGCTCCGCAGACGGAAATCACACGAGTTCCATACCCACCATGCCTTGAAGTTCCTTCGAGCGGGCGTCAAAAGTGTGCGTGATGACCGGCAAGGGAGCTGAATCTGGCGGAACAGGCTAGCTCACTTACCATCAGGAGAGTGATTAATGGCGGGGCAAGACGCGACAATTCTTGGCTTGTCGGCAAGCCTTCGCAACGCGAGGTTTGGGGCGGGTTCGGAGACCCTGACCGCTGACATCAAGGGGCTACAGACGCGACAGGCTCTCGACGAATATTATGTCTCCAGGCGCGCATTCGCTTGGACGATTTTGTCAGTGTGGGGCGCAGCGAGTCGTTGAGCTTCGACCTGATCTATCGCAAGCTTCTCAGTCAGAGGGCGGATCAGCGGTTGAGCAACTCAGAGGTCGCGTTGGTGGCTGGCCTTTGGGGGGTGTCTCAGATGGGCCTTCTATGGACCCACTCGAGGGGAAGTCTCGCGCAAGTTGCTACAGGCTCAAATGGCCATGGCGAACGGCCTACCATTGTCAGGCGACCGCCTGACCGTTGGCTCGTACTTAGAAGCGTGGTTGCAGGAAACTGCCGAGGGCAAGGTCAGGCCGAAGACATATGTGAGGTACGAGGAACTGATTCGGCTGCATATTGCGCCGCAGATAGGGCGGGTATCCCTGGCAAGATTGACGCCTCAGCACGTCGAACCTATGCTGTCCAGCGTGGCCGGAAAAGGTGCTGCCCCGCGCACCGTCGCCCACTGCAGGGCCGTGCTGAGAAATGCCCTCAATCACGCAATGCGACACAGCCTTGTGGGCCGTAACCTCGCCAGTCTCGCCGAACCGCCCAAAGTACCGGAACCCGAGATTCGGGCGCTAAAACCTGCTAGCGCCCGGCAGGAGCTGTCCGTCGTCAAGGGCGATAGACTTGAGACCCTATTTACTGTCGCTCTGGCTTGCGGGCTTCGTCAGAGCGAAGCCTTCGGTTTTCGTTGGGGCGACGTGGACCTCGATGCCGGCACTCTTACAGTCCAGCGCACCATCCAACGCGTTAACGGGGAGTACCAAGTACTCGAACCTAAGACGAGACGCTCCCGACGCACGATATCTCTACCCGCACCAGTGGTCGCTTCCCTTAGGCAACACAGGACCCGTCAGGCAGAAGAACGACTCGGTATTGGTGGTGCGTGGCAAGGCGATGCCTGGGGTGGGCTTGTGTTCACCGACGAACTAGGCCGGCCGTTGTCCAGCTTTCACGTTCGCCGCCGATTCAAGCAGCTTCTATCATTGGCAGGGCTTCCGACCATGCGCTATCATGACTACGTCGCGGAGCTGCTTCGCTCATGGCTGCGCAGGGCGTCCTGGCAAGGGTGGGGATGGAGGTGCTAGGCCATGCACAAATCAGCACCACCATGAACATCTACGCCCACATCGCGCCCGAATTTCAGAAGGAAGCCAGCGAGAGGGTTGCAGCAGTCCTCTCGCCGGGGTTATGAGCCGGGTTGGTGTCAAACGACATTCGCTTCCGACACCGAAATGCCGGTACCGGCTTCGTAGACGCGTTAAGCCAACGTAGCTCAGTGGTAGAGCAGCGGTTTCGTAAACCGCAGGTCGACGGTTCGAATCCGTCCGTTGGCTCCACCCATCCACCGCATAACGAAGGCGTCCACGGGCTATAACCTGGGACGCCTTCGTTTCGTCTAAATGGCTGGTTTGCTAACATTTTGCTAACCAGATATCACTACGGAGCTGCTAACACGGCTCTCGGCTAACTCCTCATCGAGCTTCAGCGCAGCGGCCTCTTGCATTCCCGGGGCGACGTGCGAATACAGGTCCAGGGTAATGGCGATACTGCTGTGTCCCAGTCGCTCCTGGACCACCTTGGGATGGATATTGGCCTCCATCATTGTTTCTGTGACATCCTCCCAGTCCTGAGGGATGTTGATCGTAAACCTACCTTCGGGGTCTAGATAAGTCCTGTAAGCGGTTTACTCTACCTTGGGAGCAACTATCGGCGGCAGATCCTCATTAAATGCTGACAGTGTGGCTTCCATGGTCAAACTACCAGTAGCATCAGTCCCAAGATCAGAAAATAATGAATCCTCACCTTCTTCGTCTATTGGGATGTCTGCGTTCATAACAAATTTCTTCAGGTAGTAGGATTCAACGTCTATCCAAAATTCAATCTTGAGGTTTTCAGGGATGTCTTCATCATCACTGTCACCGAAGAAGTTTAGGAACGCGGTCAGTTCCTGACTACCTTCTGGGAGGTCCCACTTCATGTGGTAGACGGTGATCCCATCGATTTCTTCTAATGTTGGTTCGGCTGCGATTGGGATATCAAGGAAATTATCGTCATCCCCTGACCACATTTCTATTACATCGAATCCCTCGAACTCATCCGTGGCCGTCCACTCGGACATTGGCTCTTTAGCA
>CAUZJF010000299.1:0-3445 GCA_963579975.1 Dehalococcoidia bacterium | reverse complement strand
CACGCCACCCCATCGTTGGCTGATGTCACTATGGCGGGAGTTCGACGTCGGGCAGACGGGCTCCGACTAGACCTTCGGCAGCGGCTTGGTGCCAATGACCTTCTTTTCGGCCAACTCCGCTATCTCCGAGGCGCTGAGCCCGAGTAGTTCGCCTAGCACGTAGTCGTTGTGCTGGCCCAACGTCGGCGCGAACCGCCGGACCCGCGCCGACGTCTCTGACAACCTCGCCGGGAACGCTATGTGGGTTTGAATACCGACGTCCGGATGGTCTACCCGCTTGAAGAAACCCCGCGCTCGGAAATGTGGGTCTTCCAAAAGCTGCTGGTTGGTCAGGACGGCCCCTGCCGGGACCCCGGCCCTTTGCAGAAGGTCCATGACCTCGTAGTTCCCTCGTTCGCACGTCCACGTCGAGATGATGTCGTCGAGCTCGTCTTCGTGCTGTTTTCGAGACGCGATGTCGGCGAAACGAGCGTCGTCAGCCAGTTCCGGGCGGCCGATCGCATCGCATAGCACCCGGAACTGCTCGTCAGTCTCGACGTCGACGGCAACCCACATGTCTTCGCCCATACACGGATAGCAGCCGCGAGGAGCGTACCTTGGATGGCGGTTACCCGTCGGCCCCACGATCCGTCGGTTCATCGTGTATTCGAAGACCGGCTCAGGTAGGAGGCATACGTTGGCTTCGCGTTGAGAGAGGTCCACAAGCTGGCCCTCGCCGGTCACGCGCCGGTACCACAGTGCGGAAAGGGCCGCGACCGCGCCGGTGACGCCTCCGTTGGGATCGCCGTACTTGACGCCAGTCGGCTGTGGCAGAGCGTCTGGGTGGCCGGTGATTCCGAGAAGCCCCGACATGGCCTCCTGAGTCGCGCCCATGCCAACGTACCCAGCCTCAGGGCCCGTGCGGCCGAAGGCGGGCAACGCCAGGTAGACGATGTCCGGCCGCATCTTCACGCAGTCTTCGTAGTCGATGCCGAGCCGTTTCATGACGCCGACGCTGAAGTTTTCGACAACCACGTCGGCCAGCGGTATCAGACGTCGTATAAGCGCCGCGCCCTCGTCGGTGCGAAGGTCGAGAGTCAGGGCTAGCTTGTTGCGGCTGTAGGCGTGGAAGCGACCGGTCCCCTTGCCACGCCCACCATCGCCCCGGGTGATCGACTCGACCTTGATGACTTCGGCGCCAAGGTCACCCAGAAGGCGCGTGCAGTAAGGGCCCGCCCACACATGGGTGAAGTCGAGAACGCGCACTCCCTCCAGCGGCATCGAGGAGCCGCGTTCGGCGGCGCTGTCCTGCGCTGTCGCGTCCTTCCTTCGGCCCCCTGAGAAGACGGAGTCGTTGTGTTCACCCAGCAATGGGGCTCGGCTGATCTGGAAGGGCGTCTTGCTCATTACGAAGGGGGCGCCAGGAAAAAGAAGCTTGCCGGTGACGGGATGGTCTAGTTCGACGAAAAACCCTCGGGCGGCCAGCTGGGGCGACGCAAGAAGGTCCGGTGCAGTGGCGACGTAGCCGTACGCGTGACCGTAGTGCTGGGCCTTGAGGTACACCTCTTCCTTGGTATGGCCCGAGATCCACGAGCCGAACATCTCCGACAGCGCGCGAACGTGGGCGTCCCTGCCCTCCTGCGTCTGGTACTTGGCGTCCCCAAACTCCGGGACCTCCTTCGCTATGTCGCGGAACATAGCGTTCCAGTCAGCCGAGGCCCGCCCGTAGGCCAGGACATGCCCGTCACGGGTCTTCCACGCGCCGCTGGGGCCCCAGTGCTTGCCGTCGGCGCCCCGCTGGGCGGCTGTGCCCTGGCTCCAGGGGTCGGGGACGCTCCGGCTGGAGACCTGGCCGTTGTAAATCCAGCTGTTCACGGAGGCTCCGAGGATCGCTGTGACAGCCTCCACGAGGGCGACGTCAACATGCTGTCCGCGCCCGGTCTTGTCGCGGGCGAACAGCGCCGCGAGGGCTCCGATGAAGGCGTGCATCCCACCGTGGTACTCGGCCAGGTGTCCGCCCTTCTTCAGGGGCATGCCCCTGCTGCCCGCGAGGTGCATCTCGCCACTTATCGCGTGCACGACCATGTTGGTTCCGACGTAGTCTCGGTAAGGACCGTGCTGTCCGAAAGGCGTGATCGAGACCATCACGAGACCCGGGTTCTCCAGAGACAGCTCTGAGTAGCTGAGGCCCAGGCCGTCCATCTGCCCCGGCCGCCGGTCTTCGAAAAGGACGTCGGCTGAGCGGGCGAGGTCGAGAAACCGCTCCTTGTCGGCCCGGCCCTGGATGTCGAGTGTTACGCTCTTCTTCCCGATGTTCAGGTAGAGGAAGCGGCCGCTGGACTCAGTGTCCGGCTGGTCGTTGGGAAAAGGGCCAGCCCTCCGGGCGCGATCGCCTTCCGGAGGTTCGACCTTGATGACCTCCGCCCCGAGCCCGGCGAAGAGCTTGCCGCAGTACGGGCCGGCGATGTCCTCGGCCAGTTCGAGGACGGTCAGGCCATCCAGTGCGCCGCTCATCTTGAGTCGTAGAGGGTCCGCAATGGTCTCCGTGCTACAGATGGCTAACCCCTCTATGCAGGTACCGTCGAGAATAACAATACACGACCGCTTTGTGCCCGTCATCGTTCTTCAATTCGCCTCGGGCGCCACCGGCATCGGCCATATGGAATCGACGATTGACTCACCCAGATCGCGTGTTAGCATAGCGCCTCGACGAGGTTCTATGACAGGTAATACACGGAGGCAGTGATGGCTGTAACGCACGAGGTGGTCTGGGACTACGACATGGTCGAGCCGGGTCAGGCTGCACAGCCCATCACCACCGAGGTCACGCCCGAGTCCATTTCCCGCCACGCCGAGGTCTGCCGCAACGACAATCCCAGGTACCACCTGCCGCTGCTCGAGACCGGCTCCCTCGCCATGCCGTCGCAGATATTCGGTATCGCACCGAAGAACCGCGGTGGCATCGCCGAGAACAACGGAATGTCGGTGATCCAGGCCCACGCGACGCCCTTCGCTAAGGCCGAGGGGCGTTGGTTCACGCCTGTACGGGCTGGAGACTCGATCACGAGTGTCACCCGTGTCCTGGAGAAGTACGAGCGACGGGGCAACAAGTTCGTGACCGTCCGCCTTGAGCCGACGAACCAGCGCGGCGAGAAAATAGCGGAGATCGATCACACCTCGATCTTCGAGTTTGCCAGGCGAGCACGTAAGGACGGAGACGCGCCGCGACCCATCGGCGAAGAGTTCGAACCGTCTGGCTTGCAGGAAACTCAGTGGAGCAACCCTATCGACACGGTGTCGTTCGACGAGATCAGCGTCGGCGACGAGGCGCCGCGGTTCACGATTCACTCCCCTGCCAAGGACGAAGAGAGCATCGACTCGGGGCCTGGACGGTTTCCTTGGGGAGGGGAGCACGGTGTGGGCGGCATCACGATCATGGGGTACGTCGACCAGATGCTGGAGCGCT
>CAUZJF010000298.1:0-3454 GCA_963579975.1 Dehalococcoidia bacterium | reverse complement strand
CCTCCCAGTCTTTTTGATTGTTTGGAGTACCCTACATGCTACGCAAAGAAACCTATCTGACTCCGGAAGGCCTCAAGAGACTTCAAGAAGAGCTCGTTCACCTGCAAAACGTCAAACGCTCGGAGGTAGCCTCCCGCATCCACAAGGCCCACGAGACCGGCGGCACCGTGGACAACGCCGAATATGACGAGGCCAAAAACGAGCAGGCCTTTGTTGAGGGCCGGATCCGCGAACTGGAAACCATCCTGTCCAATGCCGTCGTCGCGCCGGACGCCAACAAGCCCGGAAAGGGTGTCAAGTTCGGCTCGTCGGTAACCGTCGTTACCGACGATGGGGCCAAACGGGACTACACGGTGGTCGGCAGTGCCGAGGCGTCACCTCTGGACGGCAAGATATCCAACGAGTCGCCGGTCGGAATGGCCCTCCTCGGGCGCAAGGTTGGGGACAAGGTGAAGGTAGACACCCCGTCCGGGGTGATGCGCCTCACCATCCGCAAGGTCCGTTAGCCCGTCCCAGCGCCAGGAGAACCCGGTTGTCTGAGTCCCCACACGAGCTGGTCAAAGTGCGCCTCGAAAAACTGGCCAGGCTCCGGGCCAGAGGCGTAGAACCCTATCCTCATCGTTACGACAGGACGCACACCGCTCAAGAGGCGATCTCCTATTTAGAGGCCCTCGAGCAGACCGACGCCGACGACACCCGCAGCGAAGACGTATCGGTAGCCGGCCGCATCGTGGCCATGCGCGGGATGGGCAAGGCGACCTTCGCCGACCTTCTGGACGGCTCCGGCCGGATTCAAGCGCTGTTCCGCCAAAACGCTCTCTCGGAGACCTATGGTATCCTGACTGACTTGGACCTGGGCGACTGGCTGGGCGTCAGAGGCCCGCTGCTCAGGACACGGACAGGCGAGGTCACGGTCGAGGTCCACGAGTTTACCCTGCTGTCCAAGTCGCTGCGTCCCATTCCCGAGAAGTGGCACGGCCTTGCCGACGTCGAGATACGCTTTCGGCAGCGTTATCTCGACCTGATTGCCAACGAAGAGGCTCGCCGCATCGCGCTGATGCGCAGCCGAGTCGTCAGCTCCATGCGCCGCTTCATGGACGGCCGCGGCTTCGCGGAGGTCGAGACCCCTGTCCTCGTTTCGGTGCCGGCCGGGGCGATGGCTACGCCTTTCGTAACCCATCACGACCAGCTCAATCGTGACCTGTACCTGCGGGTGGCCACCGAACTCTACCTGAAACGTCTCATCGTCGGCGGAATAGAGAAGGTCTACGAGATCGGCAGGGTCTTCAGAAACGAAGGAGTGGACTTCTACCATAACCCCGAGTTCACCATGATGGAAAGCTACGAGTCTTACGCTGACTACACAGACGTCATGCGAATGGTCGAGGAGATGGTGTCCGGCACGGCCGAGGAGGTCCTCGGAAGCACGACCATCGAGTTCGACGGCCGGAAGATAGACCTTAGCCCTCCCTGGCCGCGGCTCGATCTGCGCGAGCAGGTCCGGAAGCACAGTGACATCGATTTCCTCGAACACATGGATATCGATTCGCTCCGCACCGCAATGGAGGCCGTCGGCGTGGACGTGACCCAACAGGTAAGCTGGGGCGGCATGATGGACAAGTTGATTTCGTCCAAGGTGGAGCCCAACCTCCAGCAGCCCAGCTTCCTGGTCGACTACCCGGTGGAGATGTCTCCCCTGGCAAAACGCAAGCGGGACGACCTTCGATTGGTGGAGCGGTTCGAAGGGTTCGTGGCGGGCATGGAGGTCTGCAACGCCTTTTCCGAACTCAACGACCCAGTTGACCAACGCCGGCGGTTCGAGGAACAGGAGGCTCTTCGAGCCGAGTTCCAGGAAGAGGAGATGGACCGGCTCGACGAGGACTTTCTTGTAGCCATCGAGCATGGCATGCCCCCCACGGGCGGCCTTGGAATTGGCGTGGACCGACTGGTCATGCTCTTCTCAGGACACCGCAGTATAAGAGAGGTCGTCCTCTTTCCACAGCTCCGCAGCACCTAACCCCGTCGGCCTTCCTTGAATCCAAGCCTGACGCCCAGCATCTAATAGTACGACACTCACCTGTCTTGAGAGGGGTCATGTCCGAGCTTTCAGACTTACGGCGCGCAAAGGACGAATCCATGGGACACGACCACCAATCGCCTCTCACGGATGACCAGAAGACGGGCTTTACTGGGCTGAGCTACTACAGCGAGCGGACCTCACGCTGGAGCTCGAGCTGCGCGAGAGTGCCGTCAGAGAGGCCGTGGAGACGCAGATGAGTACCGGCGACGTGGACTCATTCAAATGGTGGGGTACCGTTTCTTTCGACGTGATGGGAATGCCGCCCAGCTAACCGTGTACAAGGACACGGAGGGAGACGTGCTCGTCCAGATCGCTGTAGACAAAGTATATGAGCCGTCCCGGATCGAAGCGGAAGACGTGGTCCCATTCGGACTCGGACGCCGTGAGCATTTGGTCCGGTTCGTAGCCTCGGTGCACGGGATCGCCACAGGCGTAGTGTCTGAACCACCGAGACGACACGTCGTCATCGTGCAGCCACGCGGCTACCCGGCTCACGTCCACTCTGAAGTCCGGCTATGCCATCGATGGAAGCAATTCGTTCCTCCTCTCAGAAGTTTGTCGTCGTAGACGCTCGGGAAATCAGCACGCCGGAAACAGCGAGGCCGCATGAGTCCGGCTCTACCGGCGGCTATCATGCGACCCACGTGACTTCATTTTGGATGATCCTCCGTGCCCT
The DNA here is from genome assembly GCA_963579975.1 of Dehalococcoidia bacterium. GTDB lineage: Bacteria > Chloroflexota > Dehalococcoidia > Lucifugimonadales > CAUZJF01 > CAUZJF01. Next base: position 698 of record CAUZJF010000298.1, on the reverse strand, counting down.
CGAGGCTGGAGGTCGGTCAGCGGCTACTCCATGTCATCTTTCGCTTGCTGTCTCACTGGGAGACTAGCCAGACCGTACGGATTGGCCAACATTATGTCTATTATCACATGGTTTCGTAAAACCATTCCGGATTCTTAATTCATATGATTATCCATTAAAAGGCTCTCACAAGTGGATTCGTATCCTAGGCCGCGTGGGAGACCACACGCGACCAATTAGCCGTGCTGGATGACTCCAAGTATCGCTTCTATACCCTGCAGCGTATGGGTCTCAGTGTAGGCGCCGTCCGCCGGTGTGCCGCAGACCAGCTCGCGAGACAGCGTCTCCTGACGTATGTACTCGCCGTGCGCGGCTACCACCTCATCCAGTCTCCCTCCTGCCTGGTACGACGTCACGATGTAGTCGGAGATGTCGAACAAGGCGTCTCTACGCATGTTCTGGATCCGGTGCACCATCTCGCGGGCCAGGCCTTCGAGCTCCAGCTCGGCACTGATCTCGCTCGTCACGGCGACCGTGTAGCCGCCTTCGGACGCAGCGGCATAGCCCTTCACCGGGGACTGGTTTACTAGAACTTCGTCCGGCCGGAGTGCGAAGTCCTTTAGTCGAATGTGACGACCCCTCTCGACATCCAATGCCACATCGGCCGCATGTACGGCCGCAAGTTGAGTGACGATTTTCGGCACATCGGGCCCATACTT
>CAUZJF010000297.1:0-3491 GCA_963579975.1 Dehalococcoidia bacterium | reverse complement strand
TGCTGTTCACACGGGAGTTCTACGAGCTGGTGAGGGACCGGCTGACGCCCGAGGGTATGGTAGTCACCCAGGCAGGGCCTACCGGCCCCCTCTTTCACAAGCAGTGCTTCACGGCCGTGGCCCACACCGTAGGGGAGGTCTTCCCGGCCATGTACGCCTACGAGGTCTTCGTGCCGTCCTTCGGGGGAACCTGGGGCTTCGTCATCGGCTCGCTGGGTCCCGACCCGGTCTCAATGCCCGTGGCCGAGTTGGACCGGCGCATCGCCGAGCGGGTAGACGGGCGGTTGCGTTTCTTCGACGGGACTACTCAGCGCGGCCTGTTCTCCCTCCCAAAATACCTCAGGGAAGGCCTCGCCAACGAGACACGTGTCATCACCCGCGACGAGCCCCTGTTCGTGGTGTAATTAGCCCCCACCTGTACCACCGCCTGAAAGTTACTAACGATTTACTTTGCCGGTTGTGGTCGGTTCATGGTTCGACAATGCCTGTCCAGAGCTTACCGAAGGGCTCACCACGAACGGGACTAAGACCGTTCTCCCTGTCCGACATACCTACATTGAACGTGTCGGGCTTCGACCCCTCGGAGAGCCTGTCGAAGGGCCGGACTATTACCACGAGTCACGAGTTAGTTTGTGTGAGGCCGTCCGGGTGTCGTACCGGGACCCATCCCGTAGGGGTGGGTTTCAAATCCGCTCTCGGTTGTTGATAGCCGAAACGGGCGCTCAGCGGAGCGCGTCACGCCTACGGGCCGCGTCGACTTCCGTTCGTGCTGCCTACTCTATGGGGAGGATCCGCCGCGAGGAGTCCCGTAGGGCGACCCGATGGGTCGCCTTTCGTCCATGGTTCCGATGCCTCGTGCGGCCCCGACAATCACACCCCGAGGAAGTCTCGATGGCTGAGGGCGCGCTCAAACGACGACTGCATCTTCATGTCACCGAACTCGCCGATCGCGAAGTCCGAGTGCTCCATCGCTTCGACCCGCTCGTCGGAATAGTCCTTCAGCAGCAGTTCGGCGAGCTGGAGGCGGGTCAGGGCTAGCTCGGGACGGTTGCGAATCTTGCCCGCCACTTTCAGGGCCCCGTGGTGGTACGCCCGTGTCTTGTCCGGCTCCCCCCAGCAGTACGGCGGTCTGTAGCAGAGCATCCAGGACGAACGTTTGAACGCTGGCCTCCTCGAGAGAAGGTACGGGTTCGTTCTGAGAAGGCCCTGTAGGGCCTTCGATGGACGCGCAGCAACACTGCCGGCAGTCTTGAGGAAATGCCCAGACGTATAGCCTACACTGAAGCTCTCGACTTCGGCCAAAATGACCGGCGCCTCGTCGCCACTGCCTCCGGAGAAGCACATCGCCGGTGTTATAATTTCGGCGATGGCGACCGACATCCTCCAAGGACTCAACCCCCAGCAGCGCGAAGCCGTCGAGACGGTCGAGGGCCCGCTTCTCATCGTCGCCGGGCCTGGCAGCGGCAAGACCCGGGTCATCACTCACCGCATCGCGTACCTGATTAGGGAGTGCGGCGTATCGCCTCGCCGTGTCGCCGCGCTCACATTCACCAACAAGGCCGCAAAGGAGATGCGGCATCGACTCACCGGCCTGCTTGGCGAGGGTGTACGCGACCTGTTCGCGGGGACATTCCACTCCTTCTGCGCCAGGATATTGCGCTGGGATGGTGCATCCATCGGCCTCGACTCTAACTTCGTCATATATGACGACGGCGACCAGGTCGACCTGATCAAGCAGAGCATGAAGGAGATGGAGGTCGACCCCAAGCGCTTCGGCCCCAGGGCCATCCAGTCACGTATCTCCTCGGCTAAGAGCCGGCTGGTAACTCCCAAGGGGTTCGCGTCAAAGGGCGAGGACTACTTCGACGAGATCGTCCTGCGCGTCTACGAGCGTTACGACCAACTCCTGGCCCAGGCGTCGGCAGTGGACTTCGACGACCTGCTTCTCAAAACGTATCTGCTCCTCCAGCAATCCCCGGAGGTCACGGCCAAGTACCGGGAGCGCTACGTCCACCTGCTCGTCGATGAGTTCCAGGACACGAACATCGCCCAGTACCAGATCGCCAAAGTGCTGTCCGAAGCGTACCGCAACCTGTGTGTCGTAGGCGACCCGGACCAGTCCATCTACTCGTGGCGCAACGCCGACATACGCAACATCCTGAACTTCCAGAGCGACTACCCCGAAGCCAAGACCATCGCCTTGGGGGAGAACTACCGCTCGTCCGAAACCATCCTAGGCGCGGCCGAAGGGTTGATCGCCCTCAACACCGAGCGGGTCCAGAGGGAGCTGTGGACCAGCAACGACCGTGGGGTGCCCATCGTCATCAGCGAGGGGTACGACCAGCGGGAGGAGGCCCAGCTCGTCGTGAACGAGATTCAGATCCTGATAGAGAGCGAGGGCTACTCACTGGGCGACATCGCGATCATGTACCGGGTCAACGCCCAGTCGAGGGCGCTGGAGGAGGCGTGTCTTCACTCCGGGATGGGCTACCAGGTGGTAGGCGGTCAAAAGTTCTACCAGAGGCAGGAGGTCAAGGACCTGACCGCGTATCTGCGCCTCATCGTAAACCCCAACGACAACGCGGGCCTCGCTCGGGTCGTCAACGTCCCGCCTCGCGGGGTCGGGCAGCGCACGGTGGACAAGCTGCGCCGCGTCGCCAGGGATGCCGACACATCGATGCTCTCGGCAATCGAGGTTGCGGCCAGGGGCGAGTCGCCTTTCGGGGCGAGGCAGACCAGGGCGCTCGCCGACTTCCGCGGGCTCATCGATGGCCTATCACGGGAGATCGGGAAGCTCGATCTGGTGGCGCTGATAGACCTGGTGCTGGAGCGCACGGGCTACAGGCGATACCTGCTGGAGGAGGCAGAGCGGGGGGAAGATCGCTGGGAGAACCTGCAAGAGCTCAGGAGCACGGCGCGAGACTATCTGATGCTGGGTGTGGGAGACGCCGTGACGGCCTTTCTGGAGAACGTCAGCCTGGTGAGCGACGTCGACGGCTTCGAGGAGAAGAACGAGCTGGCCACACTGATCACGCTGCACCAGGCCAAGGGGCTGGAGTTCCCAGTGGTGTTCATCGTCGGGATGGAAGAGGGACTGCTGCCTCATATCCGGTCCCTCGACGACCCGACGCAGCTTGAGGAGGAACGCCGACTCTGCTACGTGGGTGTCACGCGAGCTAAGGATCGATTGTACCTGCTGCGCGCGTTCAGGCGAGGCTTCCGCGGGAGCTCTGAGCCCAGACTGCCATCGCGCTTCCTCGCGGACATCCCCAGGAAGCTGGTGGTGGCCGCCGAGCGGCCGTCATCCAGGACGATATCCTCTCCGGGCTGGGACAGCTTAAAGGACCGACGGGCCGCGCTGGTCGCCGCTGGAAGGGCCGCAGAGCCGGCCGTGGCCACGTTAAAGACCGGAGACAAGGTCCGTCACAACTCGTTCGGCGACGGGGTGGTTGTGAGCTCCAAGCCCTCCGGCGGGGATGTCGAGATCAAGG
>CAUZJF010000296.1:0-3491 GCA_963579975.1 Dehalococcoidia bacterium | reverse complement strand
CTCCGGTGGGCCCGACGATCGCTACCGTCTCCCCGGGCGCGATGTGAAGGTCGATGTCTTGCAGCACCGGCACGTCGTCCGTGTACCGGAAGCCCACGCCTTCGTAGCGCACCTCGCCCTCAGCCTTGAATAGCTCCACCGCGTTGGGGCTGTCCGCCACCTCGGGTTTCATGTCCAGAAGCTCGAAGATTCGAGAGCCTGACACCATCGCTCGCTGAAGCTGGCCGTACTGCATCGTCAGGTTCCTGATCGGATCGAAGAACCGCTGGATGAAGAGGGCGAACGCGAGAAGGACGGTGGGGTCTTCCAGGGATCCTTCAATCACCATGATTCCGCCGAAGTAGACCACCAGGGCGAGCCCCATGGCGGTCAGCATCTCGACTGATGGGAACAGGAGGGCCTGAAGGCGCGTCGCCTGAAGGTTCGCGCTCATGTTCTCGAAGTTGGCCGTGTCGAACCGCTCGATGTTCGCCTCCTGCCGGTTCAGGCTTTGCACCACTCGTACGCCGGAGATGTTCTCCTGTAGGCCGGAGTTAACGCCGGAGATGGCGAGCCGGGCTCTGAGGAACGCGGTTCGCGCGTACCTCTGCCACACCACGAGGACGAGGATCAGAAGCGGGACTACCGTCAGGGTGATCAGCGCAAGGCGCGGGTTCATGTAGATCATAAAGCCGACTATGCCGGTAAGGCTCACGACATCCGCCAGGGTGGAGACGACCATTGACACCAGCTCTTGGAGCTGCTGCACGTCGTTCTGAACGCGGGACATGACCCGGCCTGTCTCGTTCCGATCGTAGAAGCTCATCGAGAGGCGCTGCAGGTGTTTGAACAGGTCGACGCGTAGCCTTAGGAGCATTCGCTGCCCCACGAATGCCATCATCCGCATGTGGATGTATTGAGAGCCGAGCTGCAAGAGTGCGATCGCCAGGAGCGCCAAGACGATCAGGTTCAAGCCTTCCAGGTCGTCGGTCTTGACGTAGGTGCCTATGGCGCGGCTGATCAGCAACGGCATGCTCACGATAGTGAGCGTGTAAACAAGTACCGCGACCATGATTAGCGAGAGGCGCCGCCAGAAGGGCCGAACGTAGGCCAGCAGCCGGACAACTACCTTGTGGTTGTAGGCGCGGCCCAGATCGTCCTTGTCGATGGCCATCGCCTCTTGCAGGTGCCCCATGCCACCGCCCATGCGGCCGCCGCCGCCCATTCCTCCCATCATCGGCCGTCACCTCCCCCGACCGTCCCGGCCACAACAGGCGTCGGAGTCTCCTGCGGCGTGAGCTGAAGGTCGTGGATGCGGCGGTAGAAGCCGTCCTTCTCCATCAGCTCGTCGTGGTTCCCCCGTTCTACGATCTTGCCCTCATCCAAGACCAGCACCAGGTCCGCGTTGCGTACCGTCGACAGCCGGTGCGCTATCACGAATGTGGTCCTGTCCTTCATCATGTCGGTAAGCGCCTGCTGGATCATGTACTCCGTTCTCATGTCGACGCTCGATGTCGAGTCGTCCAGTATCAGAACGGGCGGATCGAGCAGCAGCGTGCGGGCAATAGCGAGGCGTTGCCTCTGGCCCCCCGACAGGGTCACGCCTCGCTCTCCCACCCAAGTGTCATACCCTCGAGGCAGGTCTTGGACGAACTCGTCGAACTGCGCGATCTTCGATGCCTCGACGATCTCTTCTAGAGAGGCACTGTCTGCGCCATACGCGATGTTGTCCCGGATCGTCGCTCCGAAAACGAACACGTCCTGCAGCACCACGCCGACGTTCTTTCGAAGCGACGCAAGGGTCACGTCGCGCACGTCGACACCGTCGACAGTGATACATCCCTCCGTCACGTCATAGAAGCGCGGGATTAGGTGGACCACGCTACTCTTGCCCGAGCCCGGGGCGCCCAGAATGGCCACCAGTTGGCCTGGCTCCACCTCGAAATCGATGTCGTTGACCGCCGGCACGCCTACTTGATCGTAGCTAAGGGAGACGTGGTTGAATCTGACGTTTCCCCGGACCGGCGGCAGCGGCTTCGCGCCGACCTTTTCCTCCACCGGAGATTCGGCGTCAAGCACATCGAAGATTCGTTCGCCCGCCGATGAAGCCCGAGACAGCATGTTGATCAGAAAGCCGATCATTCTGACCGGCATCATCATCATGCCCATTAACAGGATAAAACTCGCCAGCTCGCCAGGCGTCAGCCGATCGGCGACGACCTCTCGGCCGCCGAACCAGAGGATCATTGCCGTAGCCACCGTGAAAATAAACACCATGAGCGCGCCCTGAGAAGCGAAGAGCCTGGTGGCCGAGTATGTCTGCTCTGCCAGGGTTTCGGCCCGCTCCTCGAATTTCTGCACTTCGAGGTCGCTCGCCCCGAACGACTTGACGACTCGCGCCCCGGCGATGTTCTCCTGAAGCACCGTCGTCATGTTGCCCGTCTCAGCTTGGACACGCATCCACGTGTAGCGCAGCTTCCGCGACATGTAGATGGCTCGCCACAGGATGATTGGCAGGAAGACCAGACACACCAGACCGAGCCGCCAATTAACGGAGAGCATCATGGTCGTAATCAGCCCCAGCGCCACGAACGTAGAGGCGCCTCGCACGAGGCCCATGCTCATGAACCTGCGGACCGCCTCTACGTCGGCGGTGGCCTTGGACATCAGGTTCCCGGTCTGCTGCTTATCGTGGAAGCCGAAACTGAGGCTCTGGAGTTTGCGGAAGAAGTCGTTGCGAAGGTCATACGCTGACTTCTGAGAGACGGCTTCGGACAGGTAGTTCTGTCCGTAGGAAAAGGCGCCGCGTAGAGCACTCACCGCCAGTATGATCAATGCGAAATTCAGGAACTCGCGTCGCAGACCGGTCGTATACGCTTCGTCGATGGCCGCCCCGAGTGTCCGCGGTATGATTACTGCGGCCAGAGTCGCGCCGGTCATTGTGAGAAACGCCCCGGCCATGTAGAACTTGTGTCGCCAACCGTACCGCACCAGACGGGCGAGAATACCCCACTGAGGCTTTGCATCCAGGTCCGCCGGATTCCACCGGCCCCATCGCTGACTACGCTGCAAATCCGTCCTCTTTTTGACTCCCTATCAAAACCCGTTCGTACTGAGCCTTCTTATCCCTGCAAATGCGGACCGTGCAAATACAAGTAACTCGAAGGGAGCGTTCTAGTCCCTTCTCCCCTGGTGGGAGAAGGCTAGGATGAGGGGGGATTCCCGGTACGCCATAGTGCGGGTTCCTGAGCAGTTTTTGAAAGCTTGTCGAAGCATGGTGCTCCGAGATTCAAGCCGGCAATGAGCTGAAGCACTACCCGGCCACGGACCCGGTGGGTTCCGCTTCCGCGCTGCCTTGCTCCGGCTCTTCTTCGGACGCACGATCGGCTGCGTCCGCCATGATCTCCAGCGCGTGGACGACCGTCTTGAGCTCGTCTTCGCTCATGACGCTGGCGATTCGCTCCGTCCTCATGCAGCCAAGACGCAAGAAACGCTCGACCGCCTCATCGCCG
>CAUZJF010000295.1:0-3551 GCA_963579975.1 Dehalococcoidia bacterium | reverse complement strand
CGCCGTGCGTGCTCCCTGTGGTCCCCACCTACGTCACCTACGTCTCGGGACTCACGCTCGACGAGCTCGCTGTCGACGGCCCGGCGGCTGCCCGCCGCAAGGCGGCCCTGCACTCGTCGCTCTTCATCTTGGGCTTCCTGCTCGTCTTCATGACGCTGGGAGCGTCGGCCACGGCCGCAGGGCAGACATTCAATCGCATGCTCCCCGTCATTACCCGGCTGGGCGGCGTTCTGGTGCTCTTCTTCGGACTCCTGCTTCTCGACTGGGTGCGGCTTCCGGTGCTCGCACGCGACATCCGTGTTCATTTGAGATCGAAGCCTACGGGCGCTCTCGGTTCCCTGGCCGTGGGAGTGGTCTTCGGCGCCGGATGGACACCGTGCATCGGTCCCATTCTTGCCACCATTTTATTCTATGCCACCATGGAGGCCACGGTGGCCCAGGGGACCTTGCTCCTAGCAGTGTACGGGCTTGGGCTTGGGGTCCCGTTTCTGGTCGCGGCCGTGGCCTTCAACTGGTTTCTTGCTAGCTTCGAGGCAGTGCGACGTTGGGCCCTGCCGGCCCAGAAGGTGGCCGGGATCCTTTTGATCGTGGCGGGTGTTCTGCTCGTTACTGGTAAGTTCGCGTCCGTTTCGGCGTCCCTGGCCGAACTCGGGCAGTGGATCAATCTGGAGATTTGATGATCCGTTTGAGTGTATCGACCTTCGCCGTTCCGTTGCTTCTCGGCGCCGCCCTCTCACTGTTCGCTGTTGCATGCTCCTCCGAGCAAGAGGCCCCCGCCGAAGAGGCTCGTCTCACGACGCGGGGAGCCGGAGACCTTCTTACATCGGCTCAGGATCCTGTAACCGCGGGTTTCGAGGATCTGAGTAGTCCGTCACCCATGGCACCTCGTCAGGAAGACATCACCTGGGAGATGCTCGGGGTGGACTACGGGGGCCAAGAAGCCCCGGCGCGCATTTTAGAGCTCTTCGACTTTGGGTGTGGGTTCTGCCGCAAGTTCCACGAGGAGACCTTCCCCACCCTGGCGGAGAAGTACATCGACGACGGGAAGCTCCTTTGGAAAGCCGTTCCCTTCGTGATCGGGAACTGGGCCAACTCGGTCCCCGCCACGCTGGCTGCCGAGTGCGCACTGGGTCAGGGCAAGGTGCAGTACAACCAAATGGCCGATGCGCTATTCGCCCGGCAGCTCGAGTGGAAACAGGTCTCGGAGCCGGAGCCGGTCCTCGAGGGCATCGCGGCTGACGCCGGCCTCGATATGGAGGCGTTCCGAGCGTGTATGGCCACCGATGAGTTCCTGTGGCGCGTCCAGGCCCATTCGTCTCTTGCTCGACAGATGGGAGTCAGAGGGACCCCGACGTTCATCGTCATCGGGTATGCGCCCTTCGCCGGCGCAATCCCTCTCGAGCTCTTCGAGCAGATCATCGACACTGTGCTCGTGAAGGCGGCGAGGGGAGACGCCCCGTAGCCGGGAGCACATAGGCCTCGTGATCGTGTCTCGACGCCCCGGCCAAGCGGTCGGATTCGCTGCCTTGCCGTTCGTTCTTTTTTGCGGCCTCTCCTTGGGCGACGGTCCCGGATGCCGTCTGGACGGCCCGCCGTTGGCACTCCCCGACGTCCTCGACGAAACCAGCGGTCTGGCCCGTGGGAATCCGTGATCCGGGCCGCATCTGGACCCACAACGACTCCGGTCACGAGCCTCTACTCTTCGCTCTCGATTCGGCCGGAATACTTCACGCCACCGTATGCAGTTCCCCGACGGGTCCCGCGACGTGGAGGCCATGTACATCCTGCCGGACGAGAAGATCTTTTTCGTTACCAAGGGACGAAACCACCCCCACCCGTATGTTGGTAGTGGTCGACGTCACCGGACCTGAAGCCGAAGAAATAGTCGAAGCCGTGGGAGTTCGGGCTTTGATCAGACTCGTAGCCGAGGTGCCACTTCCCGATCAGAGCCGTCGTGTAGCCGTTGTCCTTGAGTAGCTGCGGAAGCGTCTGCCCATTCGCCGCCAGCCCCGAGGCCGTTCACACGCCCCGGCCCCGACCGCGGCCGTTCGAGGCCGACCCGCTGCTGGTACCGACCGGCCACGAACCCGGCACGCGTCGGCGTGCACACGGGGACGTTACCGTAAAAGTCGGTGAACATCGCCCCGTCCGTCGCCAGTTGATCGATGTTGGGCGTGTCGATATCGGGCCCGCCGTAACTACCGATGTCGCCGTACCCAACGGCATCGGTCATGATGAAGACGACGTTGGGCCGCGCGGTCTGACCATGGAGTGACGGGGTTGCCGTCAGCACGGCCAGTACCATCAGGCCGGCGATCGTGCCAAATCGATACATGGAGGCTCCCCTAGAGGGTCTGGGTCCCAGAGTCGAAAACGATCAGTCGCACCCATACTGAAGAAGTCAGGGTGCACCCTGCGCCTTCCTCAGACAACAGTCGACTCGCTGCTGTTGATTGGTGGTGGTCATGATAGAGGGGCCGATTCGCTGTCAATCGTCCAGGACAGCACGATCGACCATCTTGGCGATCTGAATGTCTTGAACCGCGACCCCGGTCAGGTCTGCCACTGTAATCTGGCGATCGCTGGTTCGACCGACTGCGGGGTTCTTGATAACCTGGCCCAATTCAAGGATCGAGCCCTCGTCGATCAGTCCATCCTGAACTGCAGCAAGACACTCTCCGTGATGGACGCACTGTGAAATGCTGTCCGCGACCACTAGATCCGCCTTGGCCAGGAGGGCAGCTTCGAGTTCCTGCTTACCGAGATCGTCGGACCCCATCGCGGTGATGTGCGTGCCTTCTTGCACTTGATCGGCTCGAATCAGCGGACTCTTAGCCGAGGTGGTAGTGACGATGAGATTGCACTGTGAAACCAGGTCATCCAGTGTCTCCGCGGCTTGAATGTCCAAGCCCCAGGCCTGCACGTCTTCCGTTGCGCGAAGGTCCTCGATCATCCCCTGCACCTTGGTCGCATCCCGACCCCAGACGAGACAGCTCTTACAGTCGACCACCGTCTGCAGCATTGCGAGTTGCATCCTGGCCTGCACACCGGTCCCGACGATTCCGATGCGATGGATGGTTCTTGGCGCCAGGTGCTTCGCCGCGACCGCCCCGGCAGCAGCCGTGCGCATATCGGTGAGCCAGCACTTGTCCAAGAGGATCAGCTTGAGTGCTCCGGTCTTCTGACTGAAGACCAGAAGCAGACCGTCGGCGGCAGGCAGGCCCAGCGCGGGGTTATCGTAGAATCCGGATGCCATCTTCAGGACGTAGTATTCGTCACCGCATATGTAGCCGTACTTGATGTGAACGTCGCCGGGAGGTTCGTCAAAATGCAGGAATCCGACCGGCGGGACGTTCACCTTGCCTTCGGAATAGAGAAGGAACCCGATCTCGATTTCCTGGATCAGCTGCGGGGTGTCTATTAGACGCTCGATCTGATCGAGTTCGAGTACCGTTGTCATCGACCTGCCTCCTTTGTTTCGCGACCATGTGGACGCGGTGCTCACCGCCTGAGGTTTCGAGGAGCCGTGGCCGCCGAGCTGCAGGAGCCCG
>CAUZJF010000294.1:0-3554 GCA_963579975.1 Dehalococcoidia bacterium | reverse complement strand
CACGACGTGGCACATCAGTTGCTTCCCCCTCGGATGGAGATTCATTCAGACCATGCCGCCACTTCGCTTAATCGGATTCGCCAAGCTCGGATGCGGATGTCTCGTTGCCCGCTATCTCCAGCCGGCGATAGGACGACAGGTGGAGTACATCGAGGAGAAGGGCTGTCGGTGCTCGCGTAACGCCCATCACCGCAATGCGCCACTCCTGGCGGCAACACCTCGAACGCGTCAAGAGACTCACGTCGCGGCCGCCGCAACTTGACAGTTCCAGGCTGTTTGCTGCACCGTGACCGCGCATGGTCTCGGCGCGACGTCTTCCCAAACCCACCACACTCGTTCGGTCCGGCCGCTCTACCCTGCGCTTCTACCACGCGGACTCACTGGAGCTTCTGCCTACGCTCAGGCCGGGCTCGGTCGACGCCATCGTCACATCGCCTCCATACAACCTCGGGGTTCGGTATCGTTCGTATCATGACGCTCTCCCAGCCGAGCGATATCTGGCCTGGACCAGGGAGTGGATCGCCTCAGCGGCCCGGGTTCTATCCGACCAGGGCAGCCTGTTCCTGAACGTCGGCAACAAGCCAACCCAACCCTGGACCGCCTTCGACGTGGTGGCGCAGGCCCGTACCACGCTTCAACTCCAGAACACGATCCACTGGATCAAGTCGATCGTGATCGACCAGGACCTGGCGGGCGCTAGGGCGGGTTTGGAGCGTGACCTGGCTGTCGGGCACTACAAGCCGGTCAACAGCGAACGGTTCATCAACGACTGCCACGAGTTCATCTTTCATCTGACACGAAGCGGACATACGCCACTCGACCGACACGCGATCGGTGTGCCCTATCAGGACCAGTCGAACGTCGGACGCTGGCGGGGAGCGGCGGGAGGTGTTCGGTGCCGCGGAAATGCCTGGTTCATCCCGTACACGACGATTCAGAACCGCGCACGGGACAGACCCCACCCGGCGACATTTCCACCGAAGCTTCCGGAGCGCTGTCTCCAACTACACGGGGCTGGGCCTGGCACACTCGTCGTCGATCCGTTCATGGGTCTCGGCAGCACAGCTGTCGCCTGCGCCGCTCTCGGCATCGACTTCATCGGAATCGAGATCGACCGGGACTATCTCGACGAGGCGGTCCAGCGCGTTCGCGACACGCCGGCAGGTGATTCACGTAAGCCCCCCCGGCGGCCGAAAACGCGACGAGGGTGATTCGCTCAGTTACTGGGGGGCGTCGGCGTCTAGGGTCTGGCGGGCGAACGTATACTCTGTGCGAGACTGCACGTCGAGGTCCTCGCGATCCACCGTAATCTCGAGTCGACGTGTCCGCACCGTTGGGTCTGGGTTGTTGGTGTAGAAACCGAGCACGTAGTAGTCACTCGTCTCGGCGTCAATCTCGCGCGCGGCATCATCAAAGTCGTTACGATTGACGATCGCCTTCCCACCAGTCATTTGCGCCAACTGGCGCAGGCTGTTTTGGGTCCTGAACAGATACTGGTTGAATCCCTCGGCCCTGAGGTCGAAGTCGAGGTCAGGGCCGGCCACAAGCCCGCGCGGATCGACCGTATAGAAGGACGCATTGGCCCGATTCGCCGCCTTCGCCAGCTCGCTGACATCTATGGCGAGGTCAGCATCGGAGAACACCGACGCGTTGGCGTCAGCAAAGGGATTCAGCATCGGGCCCTGGTCAAGCGCATCGCTCCCAGGACTCAGGCCGGAGCTGTCTGGTCTCCCGCCACGCTCGAGCCCAAAGCCGTATGAGCGCGCGACCTCGAACGGATTGTAGTCGTACCCGCTACTCAAATAGATGAACACCTTCCGACGGTTTTGCACCTTCTCGAGGTTCCGGAGTGTTTGATAGACCGTCTTCATGGCCTGGTGGCCGCGAAATCGCAACTCGGTCAGGCCCTGGGAGCCTATCGCGAGTGTCTGGATTATCTCTCGCGGGCTGAACCCGTCACCGGTGATCCGTTCTTCAACGTCGGGAAGGATCGACCGGTCGTAGGTCATGTCGATGGAAAGAGATGACGGCCCGGACGACACAATGCCAAAGAGGTCACCCTCGTGGATCAGGTTGTCCGTGATCTTTCGAAACACCTGTCTCGCCTTGGGCGTGAGGTTTGTCTGCAGATGCAGGTCATCGATGAAAAGGATGATAATTCGCCCGGCCGTATCGTTCGACCGACGGGTCGGAGGAAGAATGATGCCTTCCTGCACTGCCTGCGGCGGGGTCAGCTGGTTGAAGACCCGGCCGCCCTGCACAAGAACCAACGACACCACTTCCTGGAGCACACCGTCTTCTTTGACGAGGAATTCCTCCGAGGAAAGATTTGGAATGAACGTTCCGTCGCCGTCCCGCACGATCACATCGGTCGTGACCAGCGTGATACCGGCGCGAAAGACCGGCTTTGCCGCTGCGTCCGTTTGCTCGGATGCCTCCGACTGTTCAGGTTGCTCAGGCGGTTGCCTGGTCTGGGCGTGCACGACGACGCCCACACCAATCGCGAAGACTACAAAGCCCAGCCAACGACCGGCCGTACGCGAAGATTTGGGAAGAATCATGGTACCAAGCAGTATATCAAGCTCTCCGTCTCAGCTGTCGTTTCGGCGTTGCCTGGGCGGACGACGACCCAACTGAGCCTTCAGGACCTCGACTTCGGACTCGAATCGCTCAATTCCGGCAACGGCATCCTCGATTTGGGTCCACCGATCGGGATTCAGCTTCTCGGCCTCGGCGCGGATTGTGTCGAGTTGTTCCGGGTCGAGCGGCTTCTCGTCGATCCGTGCCCGTATCTCGGCATACCGGGTACGGAGGCGGGCCAAGGTTTCGTGGCCCATGAGGGCCACGACCGGATGCTCTTCCGTCTCGTCCGGCATCGGCTCGGCATCGGCCAACGATTCGCGATGTGCCTTGGCGGCCAGTTCGTCGGCGTCGACGGGCACAACAGCTTCAGGTTCCACGGTCGGCGACGATTCTGGACCGCACGTGAGGACCGAGGACGTACTCTCCACTGGCGCCGGCGACACTGCGGGAGCCTCCACTAGCGCCGGCGACACTGCCGGAGCTTCCGGATCCGGGGCGGGGACCGACGCTTTTGGCGCAGGGCGCCGCGCACGTCGCGTGCGCGCGCGAGTCTGGCCCGTTTCCCTCTGCCCCGGCTTCGGTGTGCCCCGAACCTTGAGCATCTTGTTCCAGTCGAACCTCACCTCGGGGTTGTTTGCCTCGACCGCACGGATGGCGGCGGGGTCCAGCGAGAGGCGTCCGACCTTGACGTTGGGCGGCGTTCGGAACCAGTACAGCAGCCGCGGCCGAGATCTGCCGTCTACCGCTGAACCGTGGAAGACGTACGTGTTTTCGTATCCACGCTTGTCGCGAAAGAATCGAAGGTAGGGCACTATTTCTTACGTTTGGCCGTCTTCGATTTAGCCTTCGGCTTCGGCTTCGGCTTCGGCTTCGGCTTCGGCTTCGGCTTCGGCTTCGGCTTCGGCTTCGGCTTCGGCTTCGGCTTCGGCTTCGGCTTCGGCTTCGGCTTCGGCTTCGGCTTCGGCTTCGGC
>CAUZJF010000293.1:0-3559 GCA_963579975.1 Dehalococcoidia bacterium | reverse complement strand
AGAGGTGCTGACGGCGCTGACGGCCGCGCATATGATGGTGCAGCTTTCGAGCCTGCCGGTAGCGCTCGCGCTGCCCAGTCTTGCCGAACACTTCGACATCGGCATTGAGGACGCGGCGTGGCTGGTGATCATCTACCTGCTAATGATAGGCAGCCTCGTGCTCCTGATGACCCGCCTCGGCGACCGGTACGGCCACGCCAGGGTCTTCTTCGCCGGGATCGTGATCGCGACGGTGGGCGCGGTACTCCTCGCGGTGTCGCAGGAGCTCTGGCAGCTCGTAGTGCTGCGGGGAATCACCGGTGTTGGCTCGGCCATGATCATGGGCAACGCCAACGCCATTCTGGTTGTCGTGTTCCCACCGGAAGAAAGGGGCCGTGCCTTTGCCGTCCCCATCATCGGCTCGCGGTTCGGAACGCTCATTGGGCTCGCCGTCTTCGGGGCGTTCCTGCACTTCTTCAGCTGGCGGCTGCTCTTCGTGTCGTTCGTCCCACTGGGTATGATCGCCTTATTCGTCTCAATCCCGCTGCTCCGCCAGAAGCGGCAGCCGGAGGCGGCAGGCGCATCGGGCCCTATCGACTGGACAGGTGCACTGCTGCTGTTCATCGCAGCCGTGGTGTTCATACTCTCGGGCAGCCACCTCCACGGGGGCGAGGAGTCGTACACTTCCTCGGACGCCCTCGGTTACCACGTCCCGATGCATTTCCTGTTCCTCTTGCTAGTTGGTGCCTTCATCGTGGTCGAGCGCCGCATGACGAATCCCGTGGTCGACTTGAGACATTTCCGGGAGAGGACGTTCTCGCTTTCGCTCGCCTCGAACGCCGTGTACCACGGCTCGATGCTCGGGACGATGACGCTGATACCGATCCTGGTTGAAGAGGGGTTCGGGAAGTCCCCGATCTTCGTGACGGTCGTCCTGTTGCCGGGCCAGACCCTTGGGCTCTTCATACCAATGCTGGCCGGATGGATCTACGACAAATACAGACCGCGATTCCTCCGGCTCTGGTGCATGCTGCTTATCGCGGGCGGGTTCGTTATCCTGGGCCTGTCCGCGGCTCAGGTCTCTTTTTGGGTGCTCCCTTTAATCATGATACCCATATCCATCGGCACCAATATGTTCAACCCGATCAACAACGCTACGGTAATGAACTCTTTGCCGCTCCAGCACCGGGGGGTCGCTTCGGGGATGCTGGAGACGTCGAGAGAGCTGGGGCACGCGTTGGGGGCGACGGCCGCTGCCGCGGCGCTGGGCCTCGCCATACCCGCGGGCATCGAGCGGCTGCCTTTCGAAGCGGCCCGCGGCTTCTTCTTCGACGGCTTCGAGCTGTCGATAATGGTCGTCGTAGGGTCGTTGCTGTTCGGCGCGCTACTGGTCTACTTCCAGAAGCCGGTGCCCCTCGAACCTCAACCGGCGCCGGCTCTGTCCGGAGGCGACGGCTGACGATCGCTTCGACGACCCGCTGAGGCGTCAGCGAGGGGGACGATTCTATCCTTTGCCCCGTGTTCGACGGGGGAGAGTTAGAGCGGGGTCTTTTTATCTCATCCCCGACGCATCCACGATCGCCAACGCGCGGGTCCGTTCGTCGGGGGTTAGCGGCGGCGCGTCCGATGTCCCTGCGTTGACCTCAAGTTGCGCGCGGTCGTTCGTCCCGGGAATCACCGACGTGACGCCTTCCGTGTCGATCACGAAGCGTAGCGCTGCCTGGACCATCGTTCTCTTGCCGCCCTCCGTGAGGAACCGGAGCTCGGACAGCTTCTCGAAAGCCGCAACCATCTTTTCCGAAGCGAAGTGGTCCCTTCGCATGTCTTCGGGATCGAGCTGCGGCGCAGTGTCGAAGTACCTGCCGGACAGAACGCCCATGGCTAACGGGCTGCGAATCAGGGTGCCAAGGTTCTCCTTCCTGGCAAGTTGAAGCGCGTCACCCTCACTCCGATTCGCCAGGCTGTAACCGACCTGCAGCGTCGCCAGATCGCCGAGCCCGAGCAGCTTGCCGATGAAATCGGTATCGTCGGTCGAGATGCCTATCCAGCGGACCTTGCCATCTTTCTTGAGCTGGATCATCGTGTTCATCACGCCTGCAAGCATGTCTTCACGTGGATGGGCGTGCATCTGGTAGACGTCGATGTAGTCGGTCCGCAGCCGTCGGAGGCTGGCCTCGCACTCGTCGACGATCTCCTGTAAGACACGCGGTTCGTCCCAGTCGCTTTCGAGAAACGGTTGCTTGACCTTGGTGGCCACAACAAACCGGTCTCGTCGGTCTTTCAGCGCTTCACCCATGACCTCTTCGCTGTGGCCGCTGCCGTAGGTAGTCGCGGTGTCGAGCAGGTTTACCCCCAACGATTCGGCATGGTGGATTGTCGCGATCGACTCTTTGTCGTTGGTCCGGGTCCAGCCGCGGCCGTCCACGACGCCGCCGAACTGGCGGCAGCCCATCCCAATTACCGATACTTTCAAGCCGGTCTTTCCTAGGACACGATACTCCATCATTTCTCCTCTAAGCATGAGTGCTGGTGGCTGGTCGTACGCTACCTATTCTCACCGGGGAGTCACATTATAGACGTGCGGCGTCGGGTGAGGCGGGTACGACCGAGTTTCCGTTTGGCGGACGCGGCTGAACTGCTCGGAGAAGCTGCTATACTCGCCGTCGCACATTTCCCGCAGAGGACTCATAGCTCGATGAAACGAGTCGTAGTCGTTAGCGCCCACCCTGACGACATGGAGGTTGGGATGGGCGGCACCGTCACCGCTATCGCCGCGTCTGGAACGTACGTCACGTCAGCGGTGCTGACCGACGGCGGCCGAGCGCCAAACCCATTCTCGTGGCCCCGAGAGAAGATGGTTGCGGTCAGGAAGCGCGAAGCGGAGGAGGCTGGGGGCGTCCTTGGAGTGAGGGCCGTGATCTTCTTCGACCTGCTCAACCTGATCGACGAGACGAACTACGAGACCGCAAGGACCCGGCTGCGCGACCTGCTGGGCGAGGTCAAGCCTGCAGAGGTCTACACCTTGCACCCGGACCTCGACAGACACGGGACGCACCGGCTGGCAGGCCGGTTGACGTTGGAGAGCGTGTCGTCGGCCAACCTGTCGACATCGCCACCGGTATGGGCCTATGAGACGTGGGGCCTTTTCCGGGATCCAGACCGGCTAGAGATGATCGACGAGCGGATTGGCACCAAGCTGCGGGCAATCGAACGACATCGGAGCCAGACCGCCTCCGTGCCTTATAGTGACGGCGTAGTGGGTTTGAACAGGTGGCGGGCCTTGTTCGCCGACCCCCTCCAGACCGAGCCGGCGGGCGCGTACGCTGAGGCGTTTCTGCTACTTCTTGGCGGGTCGCCCGTGGAGATCGGCGGTTAGCCGGAAACGGCCAGCGTCGCCTCGGCTACCCCGGTCAGCTGAGCGAGCTGGTTTACACCCTTGACGTCGAAGTCTACAAGCCTTTTTTCGTCCTTGGTGCGTTTGTCGACGACCACCGCTCGGTAGGTCACGGTGTCGCCGGGGCGGAAGTTCTTGATTGCCTTGAATAGCAGACGGCCGTCGTTGTAGAGCGACCCGGTCGGG
>CAUZJF010000292.1:0-3563 GCA_963579975.1 Dehalococcoidia bacterium | reverse complement strand
GGCGCCGGGTTCGATGGCATCCTTGTGCCATACGTTGCCGCACTGCAGGACGTCCTCGATAACAGCCCGGAGGATGTCCGGTTGATCTTCGAAAACAGCGCCGGCATGGGGTCTCATATGGGCTCGTCATTTAAAGAGATCGGGAGACTGATCGAGGCACTCGACACTCCTCGCGCCACGGTCTGCCTAGATACTCAACATGCCTTCGCGGCCGGCTACAATCTCCGAGAGTCCGATGGTATCGACGCGGCGATGGACGAGTTCGACCGAGAGATTGGGCTTTCGAGGCTGGTAGCGGTCCACTCCAACGACTCGAAGGTCAAGCTCGGCGGCAGAGTCGACCGACACGAGAACATTGGAGATGGGTACCTCGGAAGAGAGGGCTTCGAGACGATCATGGGCCACGCGGCGTTTGCAGAGGTGCCATTCGTACTTGAAGTCCCCGGCGCCGACAAGAAGGGCCCCGACAAAGAAAACCTCGACCGTCTGAAAGATATCCGCAAGACTCTCGGCGTATCCAGTTTGAGCGTCGTGGAACGGCGGTCAAATGATAGAGGAGTCTAATTGGGTCAGAACAACGATAAGGCGCGGGTAAAGCAATACCGAGAGTACCTGAACGCCGAGCTCGAAGCCGCGGCGATATACGGCGCCCTCGCGGACACCGAGGAGAACGACGACCGCGCCCAGGTGTTCCGCGATCTAGTCAGCGCGGAGATGCGGCACGCTAGAAGGTGGGCGGAGAAGCTCGGAATCGACGGCGCCACTCTCCAGCCGGCTGATCCGGGCCTGAAGGTCAAGACACTTCAGTGGGCGGCCAGGAGATTCGGGACGAGCCGGGTGCTTCCAGTGCTCCTCAGGCTCGAAGCGAAAGAGGTCGACGCCTACGCGGCTGACCCCGAAGCCACCGACCTGGTAAGCGAGGAGCGTGGGCACTCGCGTGTCCTCGAGAAGATGACCGGCCCGGGCCGGGGAGTGACCGACGGAGGCCGATTGAGGGCGGCCGTCCTCGGAGTCAACGACGGCCTCGTATCCAATTTCAGCCTGGTTATGGGAGTGGCGGGGGGGACGGCATCCGCTGCCGGCGGAGGCGGCGATCCAGAGTTCATCCTGCTCGCGGGAGTCGCAGGGCTCTTTGCAGGAGCGTTCTCGATGGCATCGGGCGAGTACATATCAATGCGGTCTCAGCGCGACATCCTCGAGCACGAGATGAGCAAAGAGGCGATAGAGCTCCAGGAGTGGCCCGAAGAAGAGGAGGAGGAGCTGGCGCTCATCTACCAGGCCAAGGGACTCTCCCGCGAGGAAGCTAGCCACCTCGCCAAACGAATAATGTTAGACCCGAAGGTGGCCTTGGACACGATGGCCCGGGAAGAACTCGGCCTGGACCCGGCACAGCTCGGCTCTCCGTGGGGTGCCAGTTCCACATCGTTCGTGGCATTCGTCGCCGGAGCCGTGGTGCCCATAGTGCCTTACATCTTCGACGCAGGCGCCCTCGCCCTCGTGCTGAGTGCGACCTTCAGCGCGGTCGCACTGGCAGGCGTAGGGGGCATGTTGGGCGCGATGTCAGGCCGCAATGCCGCTTGGGGTGGTTTACGTATGCTGCTTGCAGGAGGAGCCGCTGCCGCAGTGACCTTTACCGTGGGCAGCCTGATAGGAATTTCAGTTTCAGCGCTCTAACGCGAGCAACGCATCACAGCTCGTCGCGCCTGCGGGGCAAACCTGCCGGGTCAACTTCAATGGAGTGATGGAAGTCTGGGCGGTCGTGTCCTCAATGGGGTAGGAAGCGTGATTGATGGCTCGCATGCGGCAGGCGTGGAAGGACGAGCGAGGCATCACCGGCCTCGAGACCGCAATCGTGCTCATCGCTTTCGTTATCGTCGCGTCCGTATTCGCCTTTACGATGATGAGCAAAGGGCTCCTTACGACCGAAAAGACGCGAGAGACGGTTCTCGGCGGTCTGGAGGAAACCTTCGCTTCGCTGACCCTCAGAGGCTCGCTGATCGCAACGGCCAATACGACTCCCCCAACTCCGTACGTCGAGACCACCACGTTCCAGGTCACCGTAGCCTTTAGCAACGGGTCCGTCGACCTATCGACTTCCACGGCGATCGTTACGTACATCGACGAGGACCAGGTCGTGAACTTATCTCTACACTATCCTGGACCGCCAAACTGGCTCAGCGGTGGAAGCGGGCCCCTTCTTGACGCGGGAGAGCGGGTCGAGATCGTGGTGACCCTGTCCTCGCTCTCACCGACGCTCCAGGCGAGGAAGGAGTTCACATTTCAGGTGAAGTCTTCCAACGGGGGCATACTCGTGCTCCAAAGAACGACACCGGTGGAGCTGACTGGCGCCGTCGACCTTGGATGAACTCGATTACGGTGGTTTGAGAATCTGCCATGTTCTTGAACCTGAGAGCACCTTCTCCTTGGAGTCATTGGAATGTTTACACTGGTAAAATCCTCGGCCATATCGATCAAACCGAAGAAGTGGGACAAAGCCCACAATGCGGACAAAGTTGAGCTTTTTTGTCCGAGAAGCGGCGAAGGAGCAACCGGATCTGGTTTTGACGACCGAGGCCGAGATTCGTGGCAAATACCATAAGCCGATGCTGGCAGAGGGCACCGACCCCAATTGGCGATTCAACCGGATCGGCCAATCCCTGAGAGCCTTCGGCACACCGTTCGGCCGGGCCGGTATCGTGATCTGCAACGACCGGTGGAGCCCAATGATCACGTGCAGCCTGGTGCTCGATGGCGCACGCCTGATCTTGATCCCGTCCTACGGCTCAAAAACTCGGGCACAGAACGAGACTGTGCGTTGCTCGGGCGCGGGGAAACGGTGTCCCTGTGGTTGAAGCCAACGTGGGAATGAACCTGATAGTCAGCAAGGGTGAGATCGTCGCCTACAAGTGGGGCAGCGATCAGATAACTACCGCAGCGATCGAGGTCCCGGCGGCTCCTTCTGCGGCAGCGGCCCGTGCGCACGAAGCCGAATACCTTGCGCTCCAAGCGCCCGGAGATGGAACGTCAGTACGAAGAAACGTTGAAGCGTCTGGCGGGGGAACCAAGCCTGCACGAACTCGCGGCCCGGGGAGAACTGATCGCCGGTCGGCCTGAGTAACGATCTGCCGGCGGTTCGGGCTGTGGAACAGACGGGGCGCAGCGGGGCCGTTTGGAACTACGAGCCCGACTTCTCCACGATCGTGATGGACTCCCGCATATTTACGGGATGAAGCTTGCAGTAGTACTTGATAACGCCTACCGTATCGAAGGTGATACGGTAGGTCTTCTCGGGCTCAATGCGGTTGCTGTCGAACAGTTCTGGCGTCCCTTGGTCTGCAAAGTGGGTCACCGTGTGGGGCGAGCGGTCCATATTCGTCCAGGTGATGACCGTGCCGGCCTCAATCTCGACGGCCTTATGCTGGAAATTCTTGATGTCTAACTCCACATGGGACACGTTGGGGTCGAGAGGCGGCAGCGGAGTCTGCGTGGGGAAGGGGGTCGCTGCCGGGCTCCCGAACGCACACGATACGGCAACGAAAGCGACTGCGACACCTGCCAAGATC
>CAUZJF010000291.1:0-3571 GCA_963579975.1 Dehalococcoidia bacterium | reverse complement strand
GAGGCTGTAGCCGCAGCCACGAAGTTCGCCAACGACAGCCCATTCCCGCAGCGTGAGGAAATATTCGACGACGTTTACGTATCGTACCCAAAAGAACAGGTAATGGTGGCCAGCAGCGAGTCGAGCGTCGTTTCGGAGCAGGAGGTGCGGGATGGTCCAGGCTCAAGCGGTTAGACAGCTGACATACATCCAGGCGGTCAACGAAACGCTCCGCCAGGAGATGGAGCGCGACCCCACGGTCATCATCATGGGCGAGGATATCGCCGGCGGCGCCGGGCGTCCGGACAAGGAAGACGCCTGGGGCGGCCCGATGAGACTGACCAAGGGGCTGATCGGTCAGTTCGGCCCTGAGCGCATCCGTGACACCCCCATATCCGAGGCGGGTTTCGTCGGAGCCGGCGTGGGTGCCGCGGCCACGGGCCTGCGGCCCGTAGTCGACCTAATGTACGTGGGATTTTTCGGGGTGTGCGCTGACCAGATAACCAACAACGCC
Organism: Dehalococcoidia bacterium; assembly: GCA_963579975.1. GTDB lineage: Bacteria > Chloroflexota > Dehalococcoidia > Lucifugimonadales > CAUZJF01 > CAUZJF01. The sequence continues at coordinate 3,078 of CAUZJF010000291.1, read as the reverse complement.
GCCAAGATCCACTACATGTTCGGCGGCAAGGTTAAGATCCCGCTGACCATAATGACCGGTATGGGCGCAGGCACCAACTCCGCCGCCCAGCACTCGGAGACTCTCTACTCGATCTTCAGCCACTTCCCCGGGTTGAAGTGCGTCGTCCCGTCCAATCCGTACAACGCCAAGGGCCTCTTCGCCTCCGCCATACGCGACGACGACCCAGTGATCATCTTCAACAACCGGCAGCTCATGGGGTTCCGAGGTGACCCACACGTGCCCGAGGAGCCTTACCTCATACCCATCGGCGAGGCCGACGTCGCCAGGGACGGGACCGACGTCACTCTGGTAGGCATCGGATACACCACCCACCTCTGCTTACAGGCCGCCGAGGAACTGGAGTCCCAGGGCTTTTCCGCGGAGGTGATAGACCTGCTTTCGGTCTCCCCGATCGACAACGAGGCCATCCTAGAATCGGTCAGGAAGACCCGTAGGATCGTGGTTGTAGACGAGGACTACCCGCGATGCAGTGTTGCGTCAGACATCTCTGCCCTGGCGGCCGAGGAGGCGTTCGACTACCTTGACGCCCCACCCAGGCGCGTCACAGCGCCTCACACCCCGGTCCCCTACAGCCGCCCGCTGGAGGCCGTCTTCCTCCCTTCCAAAGAGAAGGTCGTCAAGGCCGCTCTGGAAATCCTACGGTAACGGGCACTCATGGCTGTTCCCATCGTAATGCCCCGGCTCGGTGACTTCATGATGGAAGGGACGGTCGCCGCCCTGACGAAGTCGGCGGGTGATCCCGTCGCCCAGGGCGAGGTCATCGCGGAGATCGAGACTGAGAAGGTCAACTACGACCTTGAGGCGACCGACGGCGGCGTTTTTCATCCCGTCGTGGAAGCCGGAGCCACCGTGGCGGTGGATGGCCTGATCGGCTACGTGCTCGCTGAGGGCGAGGAACCCCCGGAGACCCCCGCGCCGGCGGCCGCCCGGCCCACGCCGGAGCCCCGGCCCACGCCGGCGCCCCGGCCGTCCCCGACCACCCAAGGAGATGTCGTGCCCTCGACTCCCGGCGCGCGTAGGGTCGCCGCCAAACTGGGTGTGGACCTCTCCCAGGTAACACCGTCAGGCCCTCGCGGACGGATTGTGGAGACGGACGTGCGCGCCCACGTGGATGGGCAACAGGCTGCTCCGATTCCGGCAGGTCTCCCGTCGCCTTCGAAATCGATGCCTCTGGAGGGCATCCGCAAGGCCATCGCCGAGCACATGCGCGGCAGTATCTCCACCACCGCACAGATCTCCTACGCTCTCGAGATTGACGTGACGGAAGCCCAGCGGCGCAGGCGGGAGCTCTCGAAGGACTCAGACGTGTCGGTCACGCTGGGCCATGTCCTCATGAAGGCCGCGGCAGAGGCCCTGAAGCGTGTCCCCACCATCAACACGGTGCTGTCGAACGGGAACGTCTTATACTTCGACGAGGCCAACATCGGGTTTGCGGTAGCCCTCGACGATGGGTTGATCGTCCCGGTTGTCCGGGATGTCGGAGGCAAGAACATCTGTAGGGTTTCGGCCGAAGCCGCCGAGCTGGCCAGCAAGGCTCGTGATGGCCGGCTGCTACCCGATGAGGTCCTGGGTGGGACGTTTACGATAAGCATTCTCGGCATCGTGGACACCTTCACGCCCATCTTGAACCGTGGCCAGAGCGCCATCTTGGGTGTGGGACGCTCGGTGGAGAAGCCGATGGTAAAGGACGGCACGGTCGTCGTGCGCGAGATGATGAGCGTCAGCCTGACCGCCGACCATCAGGTGGTGGACGGGGCGGTGGCAGCTGCCTTCTTACGCCGCTTCCAGCAGATGGTCGAACGCCCCGCACAACTCTTCAAGTAGCGGGCAGCTATTCAATGTTCGGATGCAGGCTCGCAATTGCTGACGGCGGATAGCTAACCCAATGGACTACGTAAACCTCGGCCGTACCGGCCTCAAGGTCTCCAGGGTCTGTCTCGGCACCAACATGTTCGGCGCCGGGTACGTCGACGACGACCGGGCGATGACTGTAATCGAAAAGGCGTACGACTACGGGATCACCTTCATCGATACGGCGGACGCATACCACGGCGGGCTCTCAGAGGGTGTCATCGGCCGCGCGGTCAAGGGCCGCCGTCATGGCTTTGTCATAGCGACCAAGGGCTTCATGCCCACCGGGCCGGGAATCAATGACAAGGGGTTGTCCCGTAAGCACCTCATCGAGGCCGTAGAGACGAGCCTTCGCCGTCTCGACACCGAGTACATCGACCTTTACCAGGTCCACTATTGGGACCCAGAGACGCCAGTGGAGGAGACTCTGCGTACATTAGACGACCTGGTCCATCAAGGGAAGATCAGGTACCTCGGCTGCTCCAACTTCGCGGCCTGGCATCTCGGCAAGGCCCTGTGGGCGAGCGACAAGCACGGCTTCGAGCGGTTCGAGTCGGTCCAGCCGGAGTACAATTTCGCCCGGAGGGAGATCGAGCGGGAGCTTTTCCCTCTTTGCCTGGACCAGCAGGTCTCAGTGATACCGTATCAGCTTCTCATGGGCGGTGTGTTGACCGGAACCTATCAGCAGGAGAACGGGCCGGCAGACGACAGCCACATGGCCTCTAGTCACCTCCGGAGAGCAAAGGATACTTACTGGAACGACGACTCGTTCGTGAAGGTGGACGCACTGAGGTCCTTGTCGGCGGAGACCGGGTACGAGCCGGCGCAGCTCGCGCTGGCATGGGCTTTGTCAAAGCCGGCCGTCACGTCGGTTATCGTTGGGTCCAGTCGGCCCGAGCAGGTCGTCGGGAACGCCGAAGCCTCCACCATCGCGCTCTCCCTCGAAGTTCTGGGTCTACTCGACGCACTCTAGCGGCGTCCGTGATCAAGTGTTGCCCTCCGCCGGTCCGATCCTTCGGCTCAGACCGAGAAAATTGCAGATACGACCCCTGTAGTTCGCCTAGACAACTTTCGGGCCAACGTGTCAAATGGACCATGTGTAATATAAAGACGCGGGGCTCTTCGGGATACAGCCCATGTTACCATTGCACATCTCCAGAGGACGAAGCTGGATCTGGATAAGGA
>CAUZJF010000290.1:0-3573 GCA_963579975.1 Dehalococcoidia bacterium | reverse complement strand
CGGGCCGCGAGATATACGGCACCCCCAAGGTGTTCGCGAACGTCGAGGTTGGGATGGATGAGCGGGTGATGTACACGGAGACGATGCTCGTCGGGGTTTCGGCGCTGAGCATCAGGTCGACGATGCAGCGGGAGGCGGCCGTCGACGACCTACCCGTGTTGAAACCATCGTGGCGTCTCAAAGTGATTCCCAGGGCCGACGGCAACGGCGCCGACGTCATGCAGCTTATCGATGGCGGATCGGCGGCCACCGACGTTACGGTCCACGTTTGTCGCGCTGGGGACGGGGTCGTCCAGTTCAGCCCGTCGCCGGTCTACGACCTGTCGGGCCTGACGCCGCTGGAATACTACGGCGCCCACTACGTCGAGATGGACTACACGGAAGGCTACGGCGCTATCGTCCACGAGTTCCTGCGCGACCAGGAGCGCTAGAGGGATGCGGGCCGACCTGGATGTCTATCCATGGGCTTGTGTCCGGTCTCGCACAACCAGAGCCCTTCGGAGATTGTGCTCTACGACCACGTGCGCGAGTGCTAGGCTTTTACCCTGCCAAAGGTGGCTGGCACGGTGGGATGCGATTTGGTATATTACGACCACTTCCGGGGCGACGTAGCCAAGTGGTCTAAGGCGGGGGTCTGCAAAACCTCTATTCGGCGGTTCGAATCCGCCCGTCGCCTCCATCCCATCGCCACGACGTAGACAGGCCCACCGTATTGGCGGCGGGCCTGTCCCTTTTTTCGACTGAGCAGGACTTCTGCGGAGTGATGGTATACGTTCGGGGTCACGCGAGGCTGCGTCGGCGTATTCAGAGGGACGCGATCAGAAGCAGCGCGGCCATCGCCAGCAGGCCCGGGACGGCGACGCCTGGCACGGTTTCGGGAGGGGCGGAGCCTCGCCCTCTATCTTGCGGATGGTGTGGCCGGCAGTGTCGGCGATCAGCAGGCCTGAGGTCGCTGCCCAGACTCCGCGAGGCGCTTTCAGGTTGGTGTCTACGGCCGGGCCTCCGTCGCCCGTGTAGGCAAATGCGCCGGTGCCCGCCACGGTCGTGATGATGTCGTCGGGGTCCCCATCTACCTGGCCGTCCGCGCCGGGGGCGACCCTGCGGATACGGTCGTTGTCGTAGTCGGCGATGAACAGATTGCCGCCGCCGTCGATTGCCAGGCCGCTGGGGTTGGTGAGGTTGGCGCTGGTTGCAGGGCCGGTGTCGCTGGAGAACCCGCCGGTGCCGGTGCCCGCGACGGTCGTGATAGTTCCTGTGCCTGCGTCCACGCGGCGGACCCGGTCGTTGCTCCCATCGGCGATGAACATGTTGCCCTGGCTGTCCTCCAAGACGAAGCTGGGGAACTTCAGGCGCGCGGCTGTGGCGGGCCCGCCATCGCCGTCGAAACCTGCGAAGCCGGTGCCTGCCACGGTCGCGATGTCGCCGATGGCGGCCAACAGAAACAGGTCGAGCACGTGTGTCGACCTGGAGGGAAATGGAGCTATGGAGCTTGAGATTCTTTCGTTTGGGAACGGGGACCCGATACCGAGCGATTTCGCGCTAGGCGCTCCCGCCGACGAAAGGCATGTCACCTTCGGCGGGAACCGGAGTTCGCACCTGCGTTGGTCCGATGTGCCCGAGGGAACGCGGTTCCTGGCGGTGATTATGCACGATTCGGACTCGCCGACTGTGCCGGACGACGTAAACCAGGAGGGCCAGCACGGTCCCGCGCGACCTACCGCGGGCCGACTTCTACCACTGGGTGCTCGTCGACATCCCGGCGTCAACTACCGAGCTTCCTGAGGGCGTCGACTCCGACGGCGTCACGCCCCACGGGAAGCCGCCAAGCCTGACCGACCACGGGGTACGCGGGACCAACGACTACACGAGCTGGTTCGCCGGCGACGCGGACATGGAAGGCACCTACGCCGGATACGGCGGCCCCGGGCCGCCGTGGAACGACGAGCGCGTCCACAGGTACCACTTCACTGTATATGCCCTCAACGTACCGACGATGGGGCTGTCCGCAGCGCCGAAGGCTGCGAACAGCTCACGAGGCCTTGAAGGGGCACATACTGGCCCAGGCGTCTTGGTCAGGGACCTACGGCGATCTATCCTGACGCTATAGCGGGTGCGGGCGGTCTATAGGCCGCAAGAGGAGCCCACGGATGAGCGCGACTGCCTGGCCTGCGACATCCTCGCAGGTCGACAAGAGAGCCCGGGCGGCGCGATCTACGAGAACGATTACTGGGCGGTGGAGCATTCCGTCAGTCCCGTCCTACTGGCCGGCTTTTTGATCGTCAAGCCAAAGCGCCATTGCGAGCAGATAGCCGACCTCACGCTTGACGAAATGGAGGCGTTTGGCCAGGTCCTCCATGACACCACGAACGCACTGACCCGCGTCCTCCGACCCGAGAAAGTCTACGTCTGTTCTTTTGGAGAAATGGGGAAGCATATCCACTTCTACGTGATCCCGCGCACCTCGGACATGCCGGCTTCCGGGCGTGAGGTTTTACGCCTGATGTTCGAAGGCCGATGGGCCTGCAGCGACGAAGAGGCCGAAGAGGTGGCCGTGAGGGTTAAAGCTGAGATGGAGAAGGTTGCGAGTCGCCCTACGGAGTGACGCCGAGGCAGACCTGGCTACGCCCTGATATGGTCGGCCATCTGCTCCCGGTACCACTCCACCCCGTGGACGTCCTTCTTGTAGTGCCAGCGGCCCCTTTCCGGATAGAGGCGTAGGGTCCGATCGTCGAGGGGCAGGCTGACTGGGACGTGGCCTTTGCGGTGCGACTCGCGGAGTGCTATGGCCATCTCCAGCGCGTGCCTCAGGTCGTCGCCCGTCGTGATCTCCAGCGGCGAACCGGTGTCCAGTGAGTCGACCAGGTTCTGGACTATCGCCATCATCGTTTCGCCGGGGTTGCGCCATCCCTCCTCGTCGTAGCGGACCTCCGGAGCGTATTCCTTGAAGAGCCCGTCGACCTCGACAAGTTCGCCTGCACCGCCGGGTCCGCGATCGCCGCTGGTCTTCAGCAGCTTGAGCCCTATCGACGTGTTGTTGCTGTTGCGCAGCACGCCGTCCGAACCGACGACCTCGATTCCCTGCCACCGAACGTGCGCGAAGCTGCTGAAGCACTCGACGCCGTTGGCGAACCGGATGTAGCCGCCGATATCGCCAAACCAGGTGTTGCCCTCTCCGTAGTCCTCCTCGTAGTCGCTGAAAGGGTCGCTCTCGACCCAGCCAATGACCCACTCGACGTCCGGCTTACCTGCGAACTTGCGGGCGAGGTTCAGGCCGTGGCACCCGCCCTGCCCGTTACCATCGTAGAGGTTGATCCTGCTCACCTGGCCGATCTCGTTCCCGGCAACGAGCTGGTAGGCCTTCCGATAGTCGGGGTGGTTGGAGACCATGAGCCCCGCGCCGAGTAGCACGCCTCTGGAGCCGCACTCCTCGACCATCCGGTCGGCGTCTTCGAGGCTGCCGGCCAGCGGCTTCTCGCAGAAGACCGCCTTCACGCCCGCACGCGCCGCCGCGACGACCGCATCGGCGTTGGCCTTGACGGGGAGCGCGGCCAGGAGGATGTCCGGCTGTTCCTG
>CAUZJF010000289.1:0-3599 GCA_963579975.1 Dehalococcoidia bacterium | reverse complement strand
GGTCGCCGAGGGGTGGGAGCAGCAGGGCGATATCGAACGGGCTGTCGAGTGGTACGAGCGGTACTACGAGACGCTACCAGACGCCGCCAGCGAGCAAAGGCGGGCCCTCGAGGAATACATCGAGGCCCTCCGCCGCCAATGGTAGAATAGTTGGGACCCATCGAGTTCCCGCGGGAGCTCGCCAGCCACCGCAAACCCGGAGGTAGTCTTGGCAAACCGAGGACGACCGACGCAGACGAAGCGTCAGCGTGAGCGCGCTCGAATGGAGCGTCAGAAAATGAAGGAAGTCCGCCGTTCGGATGTGCGGGCGCGGAAATCAGACGAGCCTGCTCGGCCGACTGACCACGACCCCGATCTCGTCGGAATGGTTGCTGGACCGCAGGAAATGCCAGACTGGCAGCGAGAGTTTTACGAGGAAGAGCAGAAGGCCAAGGAAGCGGCCGAGCTTTCCGAGATAGCGGACCAGAAGAAGTAATCGTCGGTGCTGAGGCCCTGCGACCTCAGCTTTAGTAAGACGGGCCGGAATTCGGAAGCGAATCCCGGCCCTTGGTGCGTACGCCTGAAGCAAGCCCAGAACACCCGCCCGCAGTGTTCGTGGGTCTACGCGGCGATTTTGATCCGTCTTGGCTTTGTCGCCTCGGTCACGGGAAGCGTCAATTCCAGCATCCCGTGCTCGAACTTCGCCGCCACCTTCTCGGTGTCGACCGTGTCCGGAAGGGTGAAGCTTCTCGTGAAACTCCCGTATCCCAACTCGGACAGGTGCTTCTTGTCCTTGCCCTCCGGCGTCGTTCGCTCGCCACTGATAGTCAGCACGTTGTGATCCAAATCGACGCTGACGTCCTTTGGGTCGATTCCCGGAAGGCCCATCCGGATTGTCCAGCCTTCGGACCCGGAGGTTACCTCGGCGGCCGGAAGCCACGACTGACCACTCTTGATGGGGGCCCCAGACCAGCCAACCGCTCGGTTGATATCGCGGTGAAAGTCGCTCATCTCTTCGAATGGGTAGCAATTCTCTCGGCTCAACATAGTTGTTTGTCTCCTTTTCTCACTTGTCCTTCTTCGCTAAACCATACTATATGACTCATTAATATTCAAATAACATGAGTGTATTGCACTCATGTTGTGGGCGCTTTGACACAGAGAGCCAGGCGCTGGGTCCCAGCGCTAACTGATCCAGCCCACGATAGGGTCGATGGTGGCGACCGAAATGGGATGGTAGCCAGGACGAGCGCGGCGATAAATGGCGAGCGCACGCTCGCGACCAGACGGAGTCGTCACAAGCGCCTCGTAGAGTGGCTGAATCAGCTTGCGACGTCCTATGCGTGTCAGATACTGCTCAAGCTGGGAATCCGCATGGGAATATCCTGCGTGGATCGCCAGGAGCAACCACGCGTGGGCGATCTCCGAGTTCCCCGACTCGGTGAGCCCGAACGCGGCGTCGAGTTCGGATAGCTGGTCTAGAGACAGAGCCTCCGGGAGCGTGGTCAGAAAGTGCAGCCACTCGTGAGTGGTCCAGGCGCCGGTGTCGAGCGTGGCTGCGACGATCGAGCCGTCTCGCCACGCTGAGCACTGCGCCTCGACCCGGCACAAGGCGTCAGACTCCGGTTGGGGCGCCGAGGTCGGCAACCCAGGTCGGTGAATCCACTCTTCAATATCCGCTGGGTTCACGGACGGGAGATGCTCGCCCACGTAAGACACGAAGTCCGCCGTGGTGATGCTCTGAAATGCGAACGCCTCGAAGTAGTCCCGGATGAACTCGTCGAAGCGAGGGCGGCCGACTCTCTCCTCAAGATGAAGTAGGAAGAGAGCACCCTTCTCATAGGGCACGTGCGTCATACCGTCGTCCGGGTCCCGCCCGGTCAGGTCAACGTGCAGGACCTCGTCTGGATCGTCGAGCCGATCGAGATCTCCCTGCAGGACCTGTCGTCCCAGCACGGCCTCCATCTCCCCCCGCGGTCGCCCATAAAGCTCCTCGATGATCCGGCGTTCGATATACGTGGTAAACCCCTCGTTCAGCCAGAAGTCCCGCCACGTCGCGTTTGTCACGAGATTGCCAGACCACGAGTGTGCCAACTCATGGGCCACCAGGGAGACGAGACTCTTGTCGCCGGCAAGGATTGTGGGCGTTGCGAACGTCAGCCGAGGATTCTCCATGCCGCCAAAAGGAAAGCTCGGTGGCAGCACCAGCAGATCGTAGCGTCCCCAGCGATACGGTCCGTAGAGCCGTTCGGTCGCCTGGATCATCGCTTCCGTGTCTTCGAACTCTCGCGCAGCGGAAGCCACGACTGAGGGCTCGGCATACACGCCAGTGCGTTCACCAAGAGGCTGGAACGCCAAGTCGCCCACCGCCAGGGCGATCAGGTACGACGGAATCGGCTGGACCATCTCGCATACGTAGTCGCCAGCGGTCGCGGTCGGGTCGTTGGTCGCGCCCATGACCGCCCTCAGAGCCACCGGTGTACGCACACGCGCGGCATACGTCACCCGGACCCCCGGACTGTCCTGAAGTGGAATCCAGCTGCGCGCATGAATCGCCTGCGACTGGGTGAACATAAACGGATGGTTCTGTCCGGCCGTTTGTTCCGCTGTCAGCCACTGGACGCCAGAGGCATCCGGACTCGTTTCGTACCGGACGCGAACCTGGGTTGTGTCCGGGGAAAGCGGAATGGTCAGAGACGCTCCAAGGACCGGGTCAACCCTTCCCAACCGGTAGGACGTCTCGATCGGTCCAGACGGACCGACGCAGTCGACGCCGTGGATGGCCAGTTCGCGCGTGTCCAAGATGAGGACGACGTCGTCAGTATCGTCAGCATCGGCGGCTGCGGCAGCGCGGTCGAACGAGAGCGTGACTGAGCCTCTCAGTCTCCGCTCGTCGAAGTCGACGTCGAGGTCGAGGTCGAGATGCCTCACCCGAACCTCGTGCGGATTGGAGAAGGAGTGCTCGTCGCGAGTAGCCGCCATCCCGGCGGCGGAAGACGCGCTCTGGGGTTCGGAATCAGGGGAAGACGGGGAACGACTGCGAGACATCGCGAGGGCTAGTGAGGTGAGTTCGTCGTCGACTCCGACACCCTGACCGCTTCGAGCTTGAGAAACGACTTCGCTTTGAACTCGAAGGCCAAGGGCACGATCGGAGCGGCGCGGCGGTCGTCTCGACCGGCCGGGAGTTCGACCCACACCTTGAAGGGCTGAACGAGGTCCTTGTCGTCATCCAAGATCCGGTAGTCGAGTCGGTGGACCACCACATCCGCCTCGACCAGGCCGTCCTCGACGTACCGCCGCTGCCGCCGTCCGTCGACACGGTGCGCCCGGAGACGGAGATACATGAGCTCGCCCTTGTGCGTGAACGGGTATTGGATCTTACGTGGCTCGCGCCCTCGACTCACGTCCCGTGCGGCCATGCGAAGGCTCTGGATGACGATCCCCAGAAACCCGAGCGGTTCGGAGTAGCCAGGGGAGGCCTGCGGCAAAGTGCGACTCGGCGGCTCCAGCTCCTTCGTCCGCCAGACCGGGATCAGCGTCTCGTAAAAGGCGAGTGGCGACGACCACGCCCCCTCGAGCTGGAGTCGAACGTCTCGATTCCACGACCTGCGACTGTCGGT
>CAUZJF010000288.1:0-3615 GCA_963579975.1 Dehalococcoidia bacterium | reverse complement strand
ACCCAGGGCCTCGCTGCCGTATCGAGGCCTGAACCAGTCCCTGAGCCGCCGCTCGGCACGGTCCCGGTCGTCGTCAACGGCCACGTATACGCGCTTGGATATGGGAAAGGATGCGGGGTCCTTGCCCGCGCTCTCCAGGGCCTCGCGGACGATCGGGACGTGTCCTCTGAACTCGTCGAGTGTCGTGCTGCCCGCACCCATCCAGCCGTCGCCAAGGCGCACTGCGCGGCACAGGCCGTCCGGATGTCGTCCGCCAAACCACACTGGAGGGTGCGGTTGTTGTAACGGCTTGGGCTCCATGGCCACGCCGTCCAGCGTCCAGAAGTGGCCCTCGTATGCGGCTGCTGACTGGGTCCACAGGGCCTTCATCACCTCGATGCTCTCGACGAAGTGACGCACCCGGCGCTCGGAGGGGCCCCCGAGCAGTGGGTACTGGCGTCGCCGGCCGCCCAGGGCCAGGCCGACTATCAGGCGCCCGCCGCTCATCTGGTCCAGGGAGCCGAACGCCTTGGCCAGGTGGACAGGGTTCCGTGTGGAAGCGACGATGACGGCGGTGCCGAGGCGGACTCTTTCAGTCACGGCAGCGACGTAGCAGAGGAGGCTGATCGGCTCGAGAGAAGGGGTGCTACCGAAGATCTGCTCCTGTACCCAGAGGCTGTGGTAGCCAAGCTCCTCTGCCCTGGCGGCGTGGTCTTTCACGAGGGCCATGTCGGTCGGGCCGCCAGTGAGGACTTGGGGAATGGCGATTCCGCACGGTACGGGCCGTCTTTCGACCAACGGGTAGTCCTCTAGGTGCGGCCTGGGGTGTGGGTCAGCCCGCCGTTAATGAGGGCGGCGAGGTATCCGGCGCCGAAACCGTTGTCGATGTTGACGACGCCGATGCCCGGAGCGCAGCTATTGAGCATGGCCAGCAGTGCGGCGAGGCCATCGAAGCTGGCGCCGTAACCCACGCTGGTCGGCACCGCGATTACGGGCGCCGGCACAAGCCCTCCGACGATGGACGGCAGTGCTCCCTCCATGCCCGCGACGACGACGATCACCCGCGCCTTCTGCAGTATCGAAAGATGGTCCAGCAGGCGGTGCATCCCGGCGACGCCGACGTCGAACAGACTCTCGACCTGGCAGTCCATCAGCTCGGCGGTGATCACGGCCTCGGATGCGACTGGCAGGTCGGCGGTGCCGGCGCATACGATCAACACGCCCGACACCGGAGTCTTTCCGTTTCGGCGGTCAGCCACGATAGCCCTGGCGGTTTCATGATAGGTCGCGTCCGGGACCTTCTCGCTGACCGCTGCGAAGGAGTCCGGCCCGGCGCGGGTTACCAGCAAGCGGTCGGACCTGCTCAGGATCGCCTCGGCGATGGATGCCACCTGCTCCGGCGACTTGCCTTCACCGAAGACCACCTCCGGGAACCCTTTTCGGATCGAGCGGTGGTGGTCGATCTTGGCGAAGTCCAGGTCCTGGTATGGCAGGTCCCGGAGACGTGAGACCATGTCGTCGACCGTTAGGCCGTCGTCCCTGAAGCGGTGCAGCAGGTCGCGGAGCGTCGTCTCGTCTATGGTTGGCCTCCGGAAGGGCGATCAGCAGTCAGCTATCAGAGGTTTCGCTCGTGGTCCAAGTCGGCTACGGTGGCTACTTCGAGTTGCGCCGCCTCGCGGTGGCGGGAGAGGTGGCCTTCAAGCCAGTGGCCGGTGTGAGAGTGGGCCATCTGGGCCAACTCCTCTGGTGTGCCTTCCGCGACCAGGTAGCCGCCTTCGTCCCCGGCGCCCGGGCCTAGATCGATGATCCAGTCGGCGTTCTTGATCAGGTCCAGGTGGTGCTCGATGAGGACCACTGTGTTGCCCGTGTCAACGAGACGGTGGAGCACCTTCAGCAGATGGGAGCAGTCTTCGAAGGAGAGTCCTGTCGTGGGCTCGTCGAGGATGTACAGAGTCTGACCCGTGGCCCTCTTGGACAGCTCCGTCGAGAGCTTGACCCTCTGGGCCTCTCCCCCGCTGAGATGGGTCGCCGGCTGGCCGAGCCGGATGTAGCCCAGGCCGACGTCGTACATGGTCTGGAGTTTGGTCCTCACTCTGGGGATGTTGGAGAAGAACTCCAGGGCCTCGGTGACCGTCATGGCCAGGACGTCGGCGATGTTCTTGCCTTTGAACTCGATCTCCAGCGCCTCTCGGTTGTACCGTTTGCCGTCGCAGATCTCGCACGGCACGGTGACGTCGGGAAGGAACTGCATCTCGATGGTGATGTGGCCGTCGCCGGAGCAGGCCTCGCAACGGCCGCCCTTGACGTTGAAGGAGAAGCGGCCGGGCTTGTAGCCGCGCATCCGCGCCTCCGGCACGGTCGCAAACAGCTCCCGTATGGGTGTGAAGGTGCCGGTGTATGTGGCCGGGTTGCTGCGAGGCGTCCGCCCGATGGGCGACTGGTCGATGTTGACGACCTTGTCGATGCGGTCGATGGACTCTATCCCGTCGTTTTCGCCCGGGCGGTCCTTGGCCTTGTAGAAGTGCTGGGCGAGTTGCTTGTAGAGGATCTCGTAGATGAGGGTGCTCTTGCCAGAGCCGGAGACTCCCGTGATGCACACGAAGACGCCCAGCGGAATCTGGACGTCGATGCCCTTCAGGTTGTTCTGCCTCGCGCCCCTTATGGTCAGGTATTGGCCGCTGGGGACACGTCTGGACTCAGGGAGCGGTATGCGGCGGCGGAAGCCCAGGTACTGTCCGGTGAGGCTCTCAGGAGTATTGATGATGGTCTCCACGGGGCCCGTCGACACGACATGGCCGCCGTGCTCGCCCGCGCCCGGTCCCAGATCTACGATATGGTCGGCCGAGCGCATGATGGCCTCGTCGTGCTCGACGATCAGGACGGTGTTACCCAGGTCGCGTAGTCCCTTTAAGGTCTTGATGAGACGGTAGTCGTCCGCCGGGTGGAGTCCTATCGAGGGCTCGTCGCAGACGTAGAGGACGCCGATGAGGCCCGAGCCGATCTGGGTAGCGAGCCGGATGCGCTGTGCCTCCCCGCCGCTTAGGGTGGAGGCTGTCCTCGAGAGGGTCAGGTAGTCGAGGCCGATGTTTATAAGGAAGTGCAACCGTGCCTCGATCTCTTTGAGGATCTGCGCCGCGATGGCCTTTGCTCTGGGGGTGAGGCCCTCGGGTGGCGATGCTCCGTTGTCACTGGAACGGCCGTTGTCAGTGGTCTCTCCGCCGATTTGCCTGATCCAGTCCAGGGCCTGATTGATGGACTTGTCGGTGACCTCCATGACGTTGACGCCGCAGACCGTGACCGCAAGGGCCTCCGGCTTCAGTCGCCGGCCGGCGCAGGACTGGCATGGCCGGGAGGTCATGTACCGCTCGATCTCCCCGCGCATGTAGTTGGACTCGGTCTCCCGATAGCGTCGCTCCAGGTTGTTGACCACGCCTTCGAAGGAGGTGTTCCACTCGTAGGTCTTGCCCTTCCGGGTCTGATGGGTCATCCGGATAGGCTTGTCCCCGGTGCCGTAGAGGATGATGTCGAGGTTCTTTTTGGCCAGCCTCTTCACAGGCGTCTTCATGGAGAAGCGGTGTGCCCTGGCCACCGATGCGATGAGACTGGAGAACCAGGGGCCGGAGGTGCCTGATCGCA
>CAUZJF010000287.1:0-3620 GCA_963579975.1 Dehalococcoidia bacterium | reverse complement strand
ACTCCCTCATGACATCATCGGCCGGCCGGCTTTCGATCGACGCCACGAGGCGGGCGCTGAGGGCCAGCGTCTTCTCGTAACGCTCCTTGTCGTAGGTGTTCTCGGCGTACCGGAGTCCCAGCGACGCGATTGTCCTGAGCTCGTCAGCGATCTGGTATGCGTCGTTTTGGAATGACACTGAGCCCCTCTTTCAGAGGGATCCTGATGTACCAGCCGCGTATGGGTTCCCGAATGTCTCCACGTGTACCATGTCTGAGAGCGGTTTCCGCGGGCCCCCCTTGCCCTGGAAATCGTCGGGCCTGTAGCCGAAGGGCATAACGGTTATCAGGGCCATCGCATCGGGTATGCCCAGCAGGGTCTTTATCTCTCGGTTCTGGTGCGGGTCCCGGACGCCCACGAAACAGGTGCCGAGGCCTTCGGACCAGGCGACCAGCTCCATCTGTTGAAGCGCCCGGCCCGCGTCCAGGTCCGCCCTGTCCGACGCTTCCATAGCCATCGCAATTGCCACGGTCGAATCGGCGATGAAACGGCCGCTCGCCGCTATGCTTCCCAGTTTACGCAGGGTCTCAGGACTTCTGACGACAATCAGGTGCCAGGGTTGCTGGTTCCGCGAGCTCGGCGCCCAGCGCGCGGCTTGGAGGACACGCTCGACGATGTCATCGGGGACTGCATCCGGCTTGAATGACCTTACGGTTCGGCGGGTGCGAACACAAGTGAGAACGTCCATTTCATCGACTCCATAGCAGGTGTTTTCGCCGCGCTGAACGTCAGCGTAGGGGCTGTCTTCGCCGGGCGGCGTAGCCGCAATATGGCTTGCTAGACCAGGCAGTGATGGTAGGTAGCACTCGCGACGTTGTCAATCGCTGCGGGTGTCCATTGGACGTCTGGTGAACACAGCCTCAAGCGTTCGAAGGTGCGTGACGCAGTTGCGCCTGCTGATGCACCAGACATCTCTTGAATGAGCGAGTTTGATGTTCAGCAGAATGTCGTAGCCGACCGGGAAGGGCGACCAGTCCATCGGCGCCTCGGCCTCGTTCCAGCTACGCTGGACTACCAGATCGTCGAACTAGACAGCCTGTGTTTGAGCGGGCTCATGGCAGCCTCCAGAGGGTTAACGTGCTCGTCACATGGAGGCCTGGATTATACTTCAGGTTCGCCGTCGCGCAGCGGTATGTGGTAAAGCGGAGTGGGGCATCGTGTCAGCCGGTCGCCATCGACGGCATTACGGCCGCCGGCCCGCCGCTTGGGGGTGGCCTCGTGTTGTGCGGAAGCGACTGCCGCTGGGGTACCGAGTGTCTTTCAGTGGGGACAGATCGAGCGACAGCCGCCTTCGCTTGACTGCTGCTGGGACCGAGACGCCACCTGCGTTCCCGGTCGGCAGCGTGAAAAGGGTAGTTTATCCGGCCGGGACCAGGGCGCGGAGCGACGGCAGCCGAGCTGCCTCGAACCAGTCGAGGCAAGGGTGCTTCCAGTCCATCGGGCTGGAGCGGGTCGCCTCCAGGATCACACCGATCAGACCTCTTCCCTGGTCGCTGTTGTGGCGCTCGTCTAGGAAGCCGATGAGCTGTTCCTCCGCTTCATCCTCGGAGTCCCACAGCCACCGGTACGTCCTGCGCACCTCTACGGGCTCCTCGCGGCCCGATTCGCTCTTGATCGCGTCTCTGTAGACCGCGACGTATCTGAAGCTGGACAATTCGCACCTCCCTATCCCCAAAGCACCAAGCCTTTTCCGGTACTTGTCTCCTTGCCCATTGTCGTGACAGACAGGTCGGGTCTCAAGGATTTTTTGGGGGCAAGCCGGTGTCATTCGGTGAATAGTCACGAGATGTGACGGGTATCACCAGACCTGAAGCGTTCGGGTCTCGTTGTTCGCCTCACGCGGGCCTGTTAATCAAACGTTAACAATGCGCTAAAGAAGCGATAACCCACCGCTAGCTGAAGGTGGTTACGCTTAGGACAAAGCTCAAAGCGTTTTGAGGAAGAAAACAGGTAACTAGAAGGAGGAGGGATCGAAGGAATGTTTGTGAGATCGAAAACGGTTACGAAAATGATGTTGCTGGTCGCCATAGTGGGACTGGCTGCCTGCGGCGGCGCTGATGAGGATGAGCCTGCATCGGCCGGCGCCTCCACGGGCGTCTCAGCCGTAGATATGAAGTTGAGCGGCACGATCGAGATTGACGGCTCGAGCACGATATTTCCGGTCTCCGAGGCTGTAGCGGAAGAGTTCGGGAAGGTACATCCGGACGTCCGAGTCAACGTCGGCGTCTCGGGTACGGGCGGTGGTTTCAAGCGGTTCGTGGAGGGTCAGACGGACATCGTGGACGCCTCCCGGCCTATCAAGGACACGGAGGCCGCATCGGCGGCGGAGAACGGGATCGAGTACATCGAGCTGAAGCTGGGTACCGACGGGCTCTCGGTGGTGGTCAGTCGTAAAAACGACTGGGCGGACTGCCTGAAGGTAGCAGATCTGAAGATGATCTGGGAGCCTGGGTCCCAGATCACCAACTGGAACCAGGTACGGATCGGGTTCCCCGACAGGCCATTGCGCCTTTACGGCCCGGACACCGACTCGGGTACCTTTGACTACTTCACAGAGGAAATAGTAGGAAAGGCCCAGGCGAGCCGGCCGGACTACACGGCGAGCGCGGACGACAACGTACTGGTGCAGGGCATCAATGGCGACCGGAACGCCCTTGGGTACTTCGGGTACTCGTACTATGCACAGAACACCGACAAGCTGAAGATAATTGGTGTCGACAGCGGCAACGGTTGCGTCGTGCCTGCCCCGGACACCATCGAAAGTGGCGACTACACCCCGCTGTCCAGGCCTCTGTTCATCTACGTGAACACCGAGAGCCTTGCACGGCCTGAGGTCAAGGGTTTGGTCGAGTTCTACCTTGAGAATGCGAAGGAGTTGGTGAGCGAGGTTGGGTACGTGTCGCTTGCCGACGCTGACTATATGGAAGGCCTTGATCTCGTGAGGAGTGTTGCACCCGGTGGGTAGGAAACGGAATACGAAGGGGGTGCGGGTGGCTTCTGGCCCGCCTGAACTGACACTTCCAGCTCAGGTCGGGAGTGAGTGGCTCGCGGAACGCGCCGCCGCTCCTGAACTATCAAATCAGAACGTGGTCGTTTGGAACACACCCTAGAAAGAAAAACGAGTGGAGCGAGGTCTGTGGCGAAGGGGTCGAGGAGCCCTCGCCGGACGCGCCGACAGATAGAGGGCGCCATCGTCAAGTGGGTCTTTTTCGCGTGTGCCTTGGCGTCGGTACTGACGACCACGGGAATAGTGGTAAGCCTGGTATCCCAGGCGTGGGGGTTCTTTGTTGAAGTTCCCCCGTGGGAGTTTCTGACCGGTACGCGTTGGACGCCGATCCTGAGACCGCGGTCATACGGGGTACTGCCGCTGGTGTCGGGGACCCTTCTGGTGACGGCTCTGGCGGCGGCGGTCGCGATACCGGTTGGGCTCGCGACGGCGACTTTTCTGTCGGAATACGCCCCTGACCGAGTTCAGAGGACACTGAAGCCGATACTGGAAGTGCTGGCTGGGATACCGACAGTCGTGTACGGGTACTTCGCCCTGACCTTCGTGACGCCACAGCTACAGAAGCTATTCCCTG
>CAUZJF010000286.1:0-3621 GCA_963579975.1 Dehalococcoidia bacterium | reverse complement strand
CTCCTCGACGTAGACCATGAGCTTGAAGGGCACCATGGCGACGCCAAGCTCCTCCTCATACTTCTGGAGCAACTCCTGAGCATCGTAGGGACCATAGAACGGGTTACCGCTCGAATCGCTTCCGGGGCCCGCATGGTCACGGCCGACGATGAGGTGTGTGCATCCGTAGTTCTTGCGGATGATCGCGTGCCACACGGCTTCGCGCGGTCCGCCCATCCGCATCGCCAGCGGAAGGAGCGACAGCATCGCGGTCTTTCGTGGATACCGATGCAGCAAAGCCTGGTAGCAACGGACCCGGGTGTAGTGATCGACATCGCCCGGCTTGGTCATCCCGACGACGGGGTGGATGAGCAGGTTGGCCTCGATCTCCTTCGATGCCCGCAGCGTGAGCTCCTGGTGAGCGCGGTGCATCGGATTGCGGGTCTGGAAGGCGACGATCTTGGTCCAGCCAAGCTTGCCAAACTCCCGACGCAACTCGGCCGGGGTGTGTCTCATCAGGCGATAGTCGTAGTGTGTGACCGGGTCGAAGCCGACGATCGTGCCACCGACGTAGTAGGGGTTGGTGCGGTCTAGAAGCTGGGCGACGCCCGGATGCTCTCTGTTCGTCGTGCCGAAGACGGCCTGCGCCTCGGCCTCACGGTCGGGCTCCCACACATCCTCGATGTTGAGCGCCGCGATCATCACACCTTCGGGATCCCGGAGAGCAAGTGTGCCCCCCGCGCTGAGTTTCTTCCCCAGCTCTTCTGGGATATCCAGCATGATCGGCATGGGCCAGAGCGTGCCGTCGGCCAGGCGCATGTCGGCGCACACACCGGTGTAGTCCGCTTTGTTGAGGAAACCCCTGAGCGGCGAGAAGCCGCCGTTGAGCAGCAGCTCAAGATCACAGAGCTGGCGGGGTGTCAGATCGACGGACGGCCAGTCGCGCGAAGCGGCCTTGAGTTCGGCAGCCTGCTCGGGGCTGGCCTGGAGGTCGATAAGGGTGCCGCCATGCGGCTCGATGAGATGGTCGGTCAACAGAAGTGTCTCCTATGGGTCCGAGAGTAGTAGTGGGAACCCTTGATTGTACTATTAAGTCCGCGCCGCGAGCGGGTTCGCCTTCAACTTCAAGGCAGCGTGTAGGTCCCGAGTGGCAGACCGAGAACGAACCGGCTGTTGAGGAGCGACTCCTTGTTGTACACCAGCGGACTCGGATGAGGGTCGCCTGCGGCCGAGTGTCGAAAGATACAATCGCCGGCGCCGACATCCCACTCCATCGTCGGACCAAGCCGTGGATAGAGGTCCGCGGATCCCTCGGCGAGAAGGCAGAACTTCAGCGAGCTGCCGATCTTGAGACGCCCCTCGACCTGGAAGGCCTCCAAGAACTGCTCGAGCTCCGGGCTCGGGTGAGAGACGCTCTCCACGATCCGGAGCGGCCGGGTGGGGTCGGCTAGTCGGGATACCAGCCTCCGTGGAGCCCCTCCCTCCTCTTGCTTCCAGGCCCCCTTGCCGCTTGCCGCGTAATACGACACGCCGAGCGCCGGCGCGACGACCACGCCGAGCACGGGCACACCGTCTTCGATCAGGGCGATATTGACGGTGAACTCGTCGGTGTGCTTGATGAACTCCTTGGTTCCGTCGAGCGGGTCGACGAGCCAGAACCGTTTCCAATGGCGGCGCTCCTGGTAGCTCGCCGGCGCCGACTCTTCAGACAGGCACGGAATTGACGGATCCAACGGACGGAGCTCGGCCTGGATGACCCGCTCGGACGCCATGTCGGCTTCGGTCACGGGAGAGCCATCCGACTTTGTCTCGACCCGCACCTCCTGGCCCCTGTAGAGGGCCAGGGCGGCTTGCCCGGCCCGCTCCGCGATGCCCTTGACGGTTTCTAGCGGAATCTCACTTGTTTTCATGATTGGGCGAGTAGTGTACCCCGTGGTGTTCACCATCGAGATCTTGACCCGCCAGGTTGAATCGGTTGAGACTGTCGGCGGTTGTTGTCCTTTCTCAAGCGGCTGTTCGGGCGTCGACGTTTCGACAATCCGGTGATCATCGTCTCCGGCCTGCCTCGTTCGGGCACGTCGATGCTCATGGGTATGTTGTCGGCGGGCGGCGTGCCTCTGCTCGTCGACGGTGTCCGTACCGCAGACGAGGACAACCCGAAGGGCTACCACGAGCTCGAGAAGGTCAAGGCACTCGACAAACCGGGGGACAAGTCTTGGCTCGGGGAGGCCCAAGGCAAGAGCCTGAAGATCATCTCGTTCCTTCTTCAGCACCTGCCGGCGGCCTATGACTACAAGATCATCTTTCTGCGTCGCCAGCTCCCGGAGATCCTGGCGTCACAGAAGAAGATGCTCGAGCGACGCGGTGAATCCGCAGGTGATGTCTCCGACGAGGACATGGCACACATGTTTACGTCACACCTGGCAAAGGTCGATGTGCTGCTCGCACAGCGTGAGAACTGCGACGTCTTGTACGTGGAATACGGCGACGCCGTCGACAACCCGTCGCAGGTGGCTGAGGCCATCAATCAATTCCTTGGCGGACGACTCGACACCAACGCCATGGCCACGGCGGTTGACCCACGGCTCTATCGGAATCGGGCATGACGACGTGAAGCGCATCCGCGTCATTCGTCTCGCCGTGATCCTGGCCGGGTTGATGTTGTTCGCGCCGCTCCCGGCTGCCGCGTATGTCGGACCTGGCGCCGGATTCGCTTTCGTCTCGTCGCTCTTCATCATTATTTTCACGACGTTCCTGGCCATTCTCACGCTGCTGACCTGGCCGATTCGCTGGGCGATACAAAAGATACGCGGGAGCCAGGCGCTGGCGGCAGCACGCGTGAAACGAGTGGTCGTGCTTGGGCTGGACGGTCAGGACCCGGAGCTGACCGAGCAGTACATGAAGGAGGGCCTGCTCCCCAACTTCTCACGGTTGAAGGAACAGGGCACCTTCGTCCCGCTTCAGACAACGCTTCTGGCGGAGTCGCCGGTGGCGTGGACGTCGTTTCAGACAGGATGCAACCCGGGGAAGCATCGCATCTTCGACTTCCTGGTCCCGAACCGGAAGTCGCACCTGCCTGAGCTCTGCTCGGCACGCGTCGACCCTCCCAAAAGGACACTGCGGCTGGGCCCATTCCGGATTCCGCTGGGAAAGCCGACCATCCAGGCCGGGCGACGCAGCCAGCCCTTCTGGAAGGTCCTCGGAGACCACGGCATCTTCAGCACGGTGCTGAGGGTGCCAATCACCTTCCCAGCCGAAAAATTCAACGGCGTGCTGCTCTCGGCGATGAGCGTACCGGACCTCAAGGGCAGTCAGGGCACGTATTTCTACTTCAGCAACGACGCTGACGAGGAAGAGCGTCTCGTTCCCAACATGACCAGCGGCGAGCGCATCCGTCTCGAAGTTCGCGACGGCGTTGGACGCGCCGACATACCGGGACCAGAGAACAGTCTCAGGGTCGAAGGTGGCGAGTTGACTCTCCCGGTCGAGGTCC
Source organism: Dehalococcoidia bacterium (assembly GCA_963579975.1). GTDB lineage: Bacteria > Chloroflexota > Dehalococcoidia > Lucifugimonadales > CAUZJF01 > CAUZJF01. The sequence continues at coordinate 149 of CAUZJF010000286.1, read as the reverse complement.
GCCCACACGGCGACGACTCCGAAGCGGAGCTGAAGATCGGAAAGGACATCTACCCTCTGCCCCACCGGGAATACACGCCGTGGATCGAGCTTCGATTCAAGGCAGGACTCGGCATCACGGTTCGTGGCATCGTGCGCTTTTATCTCCTG
>CAUZJF010000285.1:0-3630 GCA_963579975.1 Dehalococcoidia bacterium | reverse complement strand
GCGTACGGCGGAGCCGGAGGGCTCGTGGCCTGCGCCCAGCACGGCCGGGGACGTCCTGGACCGAGCAGGGCTGGTGCACCGTCGGAAACGTCGACGTCATGCGGCGCTGTTTGTCTTGAGCTTTCTTTCTTTGGGTTTTGGCCTTGTCGTGGTCCGCAACAGGAAACAAATAGGTCGGCTACCGGGCGACGACTTCCTCCAGCGTCCGAAGTCTCGGCCATGGTCGGTTGCCGTAGTAGTCGTCATTGGTGTCGTATTCACCGCTATCGGGTTCTTGTTGGCGCTCGTCGCCATTCTTGATTTCATCGTCAATTGAGACTCTCGGGGTTCCCGTGAAGCACCAGCCGCTTGGGTAGACCTCTGCGTAGTCCACCCGTCCAACACCCCTCCGCCGAGCACGAGTACCGTACCCACCGCCAACCCCGCCCACAACGGCATTGCAACGTTCCCAACCGCCGGCTCCTCCGGCGCTGCCTGCACCTGGAACTTGTCGATAATGCGCTCCACCCGCGCGATGTAGATCCTCTCGGGCTGGGTCACGTTGAAGGAGAACGGCGCCGTCTCTCCCGCGCCAATCTCGACCAGGGTTCCCGGTTTGGCTGGAGCGGGTGATCGGATTCGGACCCGCGACATTCTGCTGGGGAAGCGGACACTTCACTACTGAGTGAGCCCGCTCACGACGTGACGGATCAACGGTCCCGTTTCTGTGATTCTGGCCAACCTATCCGGTCTAGACGAACCTCGAGACGGTAACATCGTACCGCGCGCCAGTTGACGGGCCAGAACAAATGTACTATCATAGCTGTGAGGGCCAGACCCCACGGTCGGTCCATTTCGTTTGGTAGACAAAGTCTTTCCGGCGGACCGACCCCGCGAGTCTGTCCCTTTTGTCTTTTCGAGGGAGCCAGATGGAACAGTTCCCCCTTCCGACATACCGCCTCAGATTGGGAGTGGAACAACTACCCACCCCGACCGACCGCCCGCCACATGCGAAACGGAACAGAACGGATGAAAACGGAACAGTTGAACAGGCCCACCCAAGCTACAAATCATATCTGGAGAAAATCGCGAGCTGTTCCATTTCAGGACCCTCACCGAAACCGGCGCTAACTCCTCCCCCTCTCCGTGCCACGGAGAGGGCCACAAGGGGTGTAGGTAACGAGAAAGGGGCCCCGATTTCTCGAGGCCCCTTCTCCGAGGAGGATTGAGAGTCTGACTGGTGGCTAGCTTGCGGCCGGAACCTTCGCCTTTTCGGCGTGGCCGTTGGTCCGGTAAGAAGATAGGCGCCGGAGGAACGGAGGAAGGTCCAGCTCCGAGTCCCCGTTGGCGAGGGCTTGCTGGAGCATGTCGTTCAGGTTGTCTTCCTTCTCCTGGATCGTCTCGGTGGTCGGGAACCCGGTGGCGATCACCGTCAGCTTGATCTCGTTTTCCATCTTGGGGTCGGAGGCCATGCCGAAGATGATGTTGCAGTCTGGGTCGACGACGCCCTGGATGACCTCGGCGGCCTCGTGCAGCTCGGCCAGCATGAGGTCGGAGCCGCCCGTGATGTTGAACAGTACGCCGGTCGCACCCTCGATGGATACGTCGAGCAGCGGGTTGGAAATGGCCTGCTGTGCAGCGTCCTTGGCGCGGTCTTCGCCCACTCCGTATCCGATGGACATCCACGCCGGGCCTGCCTCCCGCATGACTGCCTGGACGTCGGCGAAGTCGAGGTTGATGTCGCCGGGTACCGTGACTAGCTCGGCGATGGACTGCACGCCCAGGCGCAGTACGTCGTCGGCCATCCTGAAAGCATTATCCGCCGTGATCTCTTCCTGGCAGATTACGTGCAACCGCTCGTTGGGGATGACCAGCAGGGTGTCTACGTTCTCCTTGAGTCGAACGATCCCCTCCTCGGCGGTCCGCAGGCGGCGGACGCCTTCGAAGCCGAAGGGGGTCGTCACCACGCCCACCGTCAGTGCGCCCGTTTCCTTGACGATCTGGGCTATGATGGGCGCCGCTCCCGTGCCGGTCCCGCCGCCCATGCCGGTGGCGATGAAGACCATGTCGGCCTCGCGGACTGACTCGTACAGGTCTTCACGGCTCTCCTCGGCGGCCTTGGCGCCCAGGTCCGGGTTTCCGCCGACACCCTTACCTTGGGTGAGGATGTCGCCGATGCTCACCCTCATAGGCACGTCGCTCAGGAGTAGCGCCTGGGTGTCGGTGTTGACCACCATGTACTCTATCCCGGGAATGCGCTCCCGGAACATCCTGGAGACCGCGTTCGAGCCTCCCCCGCCGACGCCGACGACTTTGATGCTGGCGCTCGTGTTGTGCTCGCTGTGATTCACTACCATTCTCAATTCCTCCCTTATTTCGCTGCGAAAGGCGGTATGGCGATCATTCGACTGAGCCTTCCCAGTAATTCTGCCATGAAGCCCTTCGAACCTGCTTGCGTTGCTCCGTTGCTTGCGCTGTTGACTCGGGTTTTTTCAGGTGCATATTCGGTCGCGGCCCAGAGAAGAATCCCAACGCCGGTTGCGAAGATCGGTTGCCTGAGCTCGTCGGGCACCCAGTCCGCGCCGTTGGGCGAGCCAAGGCGGACAGGGATCCTGATTGTCCTCTGCATGAGAGGGGCGAGACCGGGCAGGTTAGATGCGCCGCCGGTCAGGACCAGGCGTACGTCCGACGGGTCGCCTAGCTCCGCTTCATCGACCTTCAACTTGATCAGCCGGGCCAGCTCTTGAGCCCGCTCCCTCGCGAGCTGGCAGATGTCTAGCCGCTTGAGCTTGAGCTCGACGTCTCGGCCTATAACCGGCAACGAGAGGTCCTGATTGGCCTCGACGGGATGGACTTCCGCCCGCGCGTACATCAGCTTGGCGTTCTCCGCGGCCTCGTACGGTGTGTTGAAGGTCAATGCGATGTCGTTGGTGAACTGGTACCCGCCGACGGGCACGACTGCGGAGTAGCAGATGCGGCCATTCTTAAAGCCCACCAGGTCCGATGTCCCGCCACCGATGTCAACGAGCATCGCGCCGCGTTCCTTCTCGCCGGCGGTAAGGACCGCCAGTCCGCTGGCCAACGGCTCGAGAACGAGGCTTTCTACCTCCAGGTTCGCGTTCTCCACCGCTTGCACCAGCTTGTCTATGAAGGAGGAGGCGCCGGTGACGAGATGTGTCTCGGCCTCGACCTTCTGGCTATGCATGCCCATCGGGTTACGGATGCCGTCCTCGCCATCGAGAGAATAGCTGGTCCTGATGGCGTGGATTACCTTGCGACCCGGCGAAGCGAAAGAGCTGTCGAGGGTCTGAGGGAGGTTCTGGAGGTCGTCGGCCGTTATCACGCCGACCTTACCCACCGAGTCCAGCCGGTCCTTCCGGTTCTCGAAATCGACGTGGGAACCGGTAACGCCGACGAACGCGGACTCGATGGGCTGGCCGATGGCGTCCTCGGCTTCGGCGATAGACGACCGTACGCCGGCTTCAGTTAGGGCAACGTCCCAGACGTTCCCCTTCCGGAGGCCGCCGCATGGCACGGTGTTGTGCGCCAACACGTCGACGTTTTTCGGACTGGTCTTCCGGCCGACGATCGTGCAGACTTTCGTCGTGCCTACGTCGATGGCCGTGATTATTTCGCTGTTCGCTATCATAC
>CAUZJF010000284.1:0-3632 GCA_963579975.1 Dehalococcoidia bacterium | reverse complement strand
CACGAACCGAGTACGATGTCCTTCTCCAGGAATAAGGTCTTCCATGGCGCCGTCACGGAACCACCCCGACCAGGGCGAAAGCAACCCATCCTCGGCCATCAGCAGTCGGGGTTATTTCTCCTCAGGCGAGTCTTGATCGGCGAGGCTGGCGCCGCTCTTTGGAAGCCGGGCGTCGACAAAGACGTAAGCAGAGACATTGCGGTCAAGCTGTGATCGAATTACCGGCAGGTAGACACCGGCTGCGCTATGGCCTACAAGTACGAGTGGGTCTGGCAGTACCGATTCCACTGTTGCTTCCCTGACGTAATCGGCCATGGAATCCGCAAATCCGGACGATTTATCGAGCACAGGCAACAGTGAAGGGATAACCACGCGATGGCCCATTCGCTCCAGCTCATCACCAACGACCACCCACAACCCCCCACGAAAAAGGGCCTACGAAAGGGCTATGTGTAAGGACGAAACTGCATTGCAAATGGGACGTTTCACCACAACCGCGGTAAGGGGGCTCCCCTTTAGACGAGGAGGTACCCGAACTCGCCGGCCGTGATGAGGCGGCGGGACTTGCGTGGGTCGTCGTGGAGGTGGGTTCGTACTCGGAGCACCGCTTTGTCTATCAGCTGGTTAGACAGGACTTCTTTGATGTCCGTGTCGGGCCAGACGTGTTTCGCGATGTCCTCGCGACTGACTGCCTCGCCCTTCTTGGACTCCAGTAGCTCCACGAGCTTCGACTCCTCTTCCCCCAGCTCCTCCGGATGCTCCGGCTGGATCGGCGGCTCCTCCATGTGCATTCTGACGGTACCGAGCGCCTTTTGACGGAACGTGAAGGTGGCGTCGCTCCCGACGAGGCGGATCCTGTCGCCGTGTCGTAGCACGTTACCTTCCTGCCCGATCTCATCGCGGTTCACGTAGGTGCCGTTGCCCGAGCCCAGGTCTCTAAGAACGTAGCCGGAAGGTGATCTGGCGACGACAGCGCGCCTTCGAGAAACCGTTTCGTCGTCGACGTCCAGATCGTTGTCCGGCCCCCTCCCCATTATCAAAGCGCCGGACGGCAGGGGTATGGTCATGCCGCTGTTAGGGCCGCCTCGGACGTTCAAGGACGCTGCTGGTTCATCGACCATGGCACTCTCCTAAATATGGCTTCCGCCACATTACAGCAAGGCTGAAGAGTCGTCACCAGTGCTTCGACAACATCAGCATGAGCGGATGGTGGGGCCGGGTTCCCGCAGGTTAGCAACCGGGCGCTTGTCGTGGTGCCGTGCTTCTGATATACACGACCTCCCAAAGGAGAAGTGGAATGCCATACGTTCTCGTTACCGGTGCTTCGGGCTTTGCCGGGGCCTATATAGTCCGCGAACTGCTAAGCTACGGCTATCGAGTGCGAGCTATGGTCAGAAAGAATAGCCCGGTGGGCGTCCTCGACGGGCTGGACGTCGACCTGTTCCACGCCGACCTGTCGGACACCGGTTCGCTGCGAGAAGCGGTCAAGGGTGTCGATCACGTCGTACATCCTGCTTACTCGGTCGAGGGTAGGTTCGTCGACGACCCGATCATGGAGTTCGAGATCAACGAAAAGGGCAGCCTGACCTTACTGGAAGCCTCGCGGCGGGAGGGCGTCGAAAGCTTCATCTTTACCAGCTCCGGGGCTTCGGTGGGATACCGGAATCCGACCAGATGGCAGCCCGTGTACCCTATCGAGGAAACGAGCCCATGCTTCCCGACGGACATCTACGGCGCGGGCAAGGCAGCTGTCGAGAAGTGGTGTTTCGCCTACTATCACCAGTACGGTTTGAAGACCGTGACGATGAGGACGATGTGGGTCTACGGCGTATATCGCAAGGAGAGGCCGGACCTGATCAGTCTCGGCTCGGCGAACAACGCGCCGGAAGGGAAGTCAGTTGACGCGTTTATTCGTGAGAACGATTTCCTAGGCACCTTTTTCAGGTACACCGCGAGGGCACTCAAGGGCGAGGACATAACGGTTCCCGGGGGCGGGTTCCACATGACCCACGTCGAGGACCTCGCCAGGGCCCACCGGCTGGCCATCGAGAAGAGCGAGGGCGGCGAGATATACAACGTCAACGACGACCACGTCACCTGGAGAGCGTTCGCCGAACGGGTGGTCGATTTAACGGGCTCCAAGAGCAGACTCACGTTCGAGCCGGCGCCCGAGAATGACGTTTTCGTCAGCAACGGCAGGATCAAAGAGAAGCTAGGAATGACGTTCAGAGGTATGGCAGGACTGGACGAGTCTATTCTTGGCTGCATGGACGTCCTGGCGAAAGAACAGAGCATCGAGGGAGCGCGAGGGTCGGAATCTTGATGGGCTGTCGCGTGTGGAGCATGCCTGCCGGGTCCCCCTTCCCAACCTTCCGCCAGCGGGGGAGGGGTAAAACTCAACACCCTTTCATCATTCGTGGCGTCGGCGGCAACCAGCATGTAAGAACTGGAAGCAACGGAAGGTGATGCTATGGCTGACTTGAAGGACGAACCCCAAGAGCAGGCGACATCGACGACGTCCTGGCCCTCGGACGTCCATTGGGGAGCCCCTGGCGGGAGGCCTGTTTGGGCCCCTGGCCACCGCGGTCGCCAGAGTCAACCTCAGCGTTCACGCGAAGCTGCTGTCCGGCTTCCTGATCGGTGCGTTGCTACTGGTCGCGATGGGCGCCTTGAGCCTGTTAGCCATCAGCAGGATGAGCGAGCGAGTGGACGCTTTGAACCGCGCTCAGGAGAAGGTCGATCGGTCGCGCCAAATGGAGTACGCCGTTACGGCGCAGAGTCATTTTCGCGCGATGGCCTTGTTGACCAACGACGACTCCAATAACGTCAAAATCGCCAATGCCAAGCAGGGCTTCGTGGAGAACCTGGATGCCGTCGACGAGGTCAGTCCACCCGACCAGGACGGTTTCTTCACCGAAGTCAGGGAGACCAACGCCCGATTTGCGAGGTCGGGTGAGAACGTCCTGGCCCTGTATACCGATGGAGACATCGACGAGACTCTAAAGCTGCACATTGGCCAGGAACATATGATCTCTCATGAGCTGGAAGCCGCTATGCGCGAGCTGATTGGCCAGGCTACGGACGAGGCCGAAGTGGCCACGGCCGAGTTTCAGTCGGACAAGGATACGCTGACCGCGACTGTATGGGTGTTCTTCGGGGTCAGCCTGGGGTTCGTGCTGCTCGTTGGCATTGTGATGTCGCTGGCCTTCGTACGGCCGATACGAAGGATTGACGGCGTTGTCGCATCGGTGGCCGGCGGGCCACCGAGCTGGTTGCGGCCAACAGCGAGCTGGAGTCGATGACGTACTCCATCTCGCACGATCTCTGGGCTCCTCTACAGAGAATGGAGACCGCGACGAAGGCTTTGCTCGAGGACGCCGCGGGAAGCCTGGACGATCAGGCAAAGGCTCAGGTCGAGAGCGTTTTGAGTGAGAGGCAGCGTATAGGCGAGCACCTGGACGACATTGTCAATATGTCCCGCGTCCTTGCGATGGTGGACGAGACGCGCGGCGAATTGCGGAAGGAAGCGGTGGACCTCTCGGGGCTGGCGCGTTCGTCTGCCGAGGAGCTGACCGCGCGTGATCCGGACCGCAGCGTCGAGTTCGACATCGCCGAGGGCCTGGTTGTGGAGG
>CAUZJF010000283.1:0-3657 GCA_963579975.1 Dehalococcoidia bacterium | reverse complement strand
CCGTATCGAACGAACTCGGCGGACTCCAGACCCGGGATCATGCGTAGCACACGTTGTTGCTCGCCCCACTTCATCTGAGTCTGGAAACCCACGAGACTGTAGTGCTCGGCCGCGAGGTCGTCTTGACGCAACTGCACCACTGCATGGGGGCGTCTGCCGGTCGCGGGGTCGTGCAGCCCCACGGGTTTCATGGGACCAAAGCGTAGGGTGTCCAGACCCCGGCTCGCCATGACCTCGATCGGTAAACACCCCTCGAAGAATTTTGTGTCGTCGAACTCATGGAGACTGACTCGCTCGGCCCCGACGATCGCGTCGTGGAAGTCAAGGTATTGCCGCGCGTCCATCGCACAGTTCAGATAGTCGCCGCCCTGTGGACTCGAGGAACACGCCGTCCCCCCGTTAGCCAAGGACGGATCGGTGTCGCGCCCGTAGCGAGACGCCGCGAACGCCTTTGACCTGTCGATTGACTCGGCCAGGACGATCGGGCTGATCGCGTCGTAGAAGTAGAGGTGCTCGCTCCCGACGAACTTGACGACCTCCGCCGAAAGCGCGTCCGACGTCAGCGGACCGGTCGCCACAATGACCGGAGACTGAAGATCGGCATCGTCCGGAATGGTCGTCACCTCTTCGCGCCGAATGGTGACGAGTGGATGCGACTCGAGTGACTCGGTCATCCGCTGGGCAAACCGGACACGATCGACGGCCAGCGCGCCGCCCGCAGGCACCCGTGTCTCGTCGGCCACCTGGATCACCAGCGAGCCGAGTCGTCGCATCTCCTCCTTGAGCAGACCGACGGCGTTCTCCAGCTGGCTGCCGCGAAACGAATTGCTGCAGACGAGCTCGGCAAGACGGTCAGTCTGGTGCACGCTGGTGCCGCGCACTGGCCGCATCTCGTAGAGGGTGACCGGTACACCCAATTGGGCCGCTTGCCAGGCAGCTTCGCTCCCCGCCAGCCCGCCGCCGATGATCCTGATCATTGAACGCGGCCCCACATGGCCCCCGGGTGAGCCCGATGAGGTATCGGCGGTCTCACGCTTCGGCGAGCTCTTCAGAGCGGATGTAGTCGCAGTCTTCCTTGTGGCAGAGGACCTGCCGCCCATGACGCTTGGTCACCTTTTCCACCAAAAACGGGGCCTTGCACGTGGGACAGATCTCCTGCAGCGGCTTGTTCCACAGGGTGAAGTCGCAGTCCGGATAGTTGGCACATCCGTAGAACACACGGCCGCGGCGGGACTTGCGTTCCACGAGGTCACCGGCGTCGTTTGGACAACTCACACCCACGCTCTTCAGCTTGACGTAGCGGCACTTCGGATAGCTGCTACAGGCGGTGAATTCCCCAAAGCGGCCCTGCTTGACGACGAGGTTTGCCTCGCACTTCGGGCACTTCTCGTCGAGGACTTGGTCCGGCTTTGCTGCCGACACACCCGCCGCCGTCGTAATCAGTTTGCGCGTGGTCTTGCAGTCGGGGTATCCCGTGCAGGCCAAGAACTGACCAAACCTGCCTTTCTTGAGCACCATCGGGCGACCGCAGTTCTCGCACGCCTCGTCTTCCTGGTTGGTGGGCGCCTCGGGCGCATCGAGCTCCCGAGTGTTGGTGCAGTCGGGATAGGCCGAGCATGCGAGAAACATCCCAAACTTTCCGACCTTGATGATCATCGGCGACTGACACTTCTCGCAGGTCTCGTCGCTCGGGAGTCCCTTGGTCTTGATGTCGGGCATCGACTTGGCGGCCTTGGCCAAGTCGTCCTTGAACGCTTTGTAGAAGGTGTCGAGAGTGCCCTCGTAGTCGGCTTTACCCGCCTCGATTTCGTCGAGGCGCTCCTCCATTTCGCGCGTGTAGTCGACCTGGATGATACGGTCGAAGCTCTTGGCCAGAAGGTCGGTCACCAGGCGCCCGAGTCGGCTCGGTCTGAACCGGCCCTCGACCTTCTCCGCGTACTCGCGCACCTGGAGGACACCGATGATCGAGGCATACGTGCTCGGCCGCCCGATGCCGTTCTCTTCGAGCTCCTTCACCAGTGTCGCTTCACTGAAGCGTGCCGGCGGCTGGGTGAACTTCTGCTCTGGAGTCACCGTCTTGAGCTCCAGCGCGTCACCCTCCGACAGGGCGGGAAGCAGCCCCGTCGCGCCGTCGGCATCGGCCTCGGCCTCGGCCTCGGGACTGGTCGTCGCCGATTGGCCGTCCTTCTGCGGCTGTTCGTAGACAGCCATCCAGCCATTGAATTTCGGAACGGAACCCTTCGCACGAAGCACATACTCGACCGCCGACACGTCCAGCGTCGTGTCATCGAACGTGGCAGGCAGCATCTGCGAGGCGACGAACCGACTCCAGATCAGTCGATACAGGTAGAACTGGTCTTCGGTGAGATGCGCCTTCACACTCTCTGGGTCGTTCGCCACGGCGGTAGGCCTGATCGCCTCGTGGGCATCCTGAGCATCCTTTTTTGTCCGGAATTTATTCGGCTTTCCTGGGAGGTAGGTATCACCGAAGGCACCGCTGATGTGGTCGCGCACCTCGCCTAGCGCTTGCTCTGATACACGGGTCGAGTCGGTCCGCATGTAGGTGATCAGACCGACCGAATCCTCGCCGGGGAGCTCGATTCCCTCGTAGAGCTGCTGCGCAATCAACATCGTGCGCTTGACGGAGAAGCGCGACGCCTGCTGAAGCTTGCTCGTGATGAACGGCGGGGCCGCATGCTTCTTCCGCTCCTTCGTCGTGACCGACTGAATGGCGTACGACGCGGACTTCAGGGTGGCGAGAATCGCTGTGGCCTCTTTTTCGTTGCCAACCTTGATTACGTCCTTGCCGCGCTTGACCAGCTTGGCGTCGAACTCGGGTGGCGCACCGCCGGCCAACCGCGCCGTGATGTGCCAGTACTCCTCGGGAACAAAGGCCTCGATCAGGGCCTCCCGGTCGCACACGAGTTTCAGCGCCACCGATTGAACCCTGCCGGCGCTGAGACCCCGTCGAACCTTGTCCCACAGAAGGGGGCTGAGCTTGTAGCCCACCAACCGGTCGAGTACGCGACGAGCCTGCTGAGCGTCGACCATCCGCTGGTCGATCTCCCCGGACTGGTCGAGTGCGGCCAAGACCGCCGACCGGGTAATCTCGTTGAACGTGAGCCGGCTGACCGTGCGCTTCTTGGTCCCCAGCTCCTTGGCCAGGTGCCACCCGATCGCCTCACCCTCGCGGTCCGGGTCGGTCGCGACGTAAATGTGATCGACGCCCTTGGCGGCGTCCCTGAGCTCCTTGATGACCTTCTTGCGAGCCGGAATCACGTCGTATACGGGCGTGAAGCCCCCGTCGACGTCGACGCCAAGTTTGCTCTTCGGCAGGTCTCGGATGTGCCCCATTGAGGCCACAACCTTGTAGTCCTTGCCGAGATACTTGTTGATCGTCTTCGCCTTGGCCGGCGACTCAACGACTACTAGTGCTTTCGCCATTTCTCTTAACCCAGCTCTCTGTGGCTCCCTATAACAACCCTACATCATCACTGCAAACGGCTGAATCGGCCAGCCTCTGAGCGCCGAATCCTACCCTGGAGCTCCAGCTCTCCGAGCTGGGAGAGCAGACCGGGGATGTCAAACCCGGTCATACACGCCAGCGCGTCCAGGTCGTAGCTTTCGCCCGCATCCATATGTCGCAAAAGGAGATCC
>CAUZJF010000282.1:0-3682 GCA_963579975.1 Dehalococcoidia bacterium | reverse complement strand
GTAGCGCTGGATAAACGCCGCGCGGGTGGTGAATTGCTTGTCCGTGTTGTCATCGGACGAGCCTTGGGTACCGTTTGACACCGTCGCTTGTAGAGACCACGGGCCCGGCTCCCAACCGACTTCTGCGCCAACGTCCTGGACGCCAAAGTTGAAGCCCGTAATCTCACGTATGAACGCCGTGTCGTCGAGGAGTCGAATGCCAAACGGAAGAAACATGCGACCCACCTTGAGATACGAGTCCCAGGGCCCGCGCAGTATGCCAAAGACCTCCCGCGAGGTGGCTCCCCCTGGAGCGACTTTTTCGTCCAGGTAGACCCCGACAGCCCCGTCGAGGAGTTCGAAACTGGCGTAGAGATTTCCGCCGGTAACGTCGAAGCTGTTACTCGTCTTGTCGGCGGCGTTCCCATGCAGGGCTGTCTTCGCATTCCGAATGACAGTCGTGTTGGTGAATCGAAAGTCACCGCCGACCGAGAGAAAGTTGGTCAGATAACCGCTGTAGAATGTCGACTGTGGCGCCAAGTCGGAAAGCTCGAAGCGATCGTCGAGACCCGGCGCGTCGGAAAGGTCGGGCTCACGGCCAAGATTCAGGAGAGCTTGAACCTCCTCGGCCGAGACGACGTGACTGGGCATCTCCGTCTGCGAAAAGATCGTCCCGAACAGGTTGCGCTTACCACCCCCCGTCGGGTTGACGTGGCATTGGCTGCATTTGTACCCGTAGCGCACCGCTAGATAGGGCTCAGCGAAGACTGGGATCGTCTCCGTGAGAACGATCGCGATGGCGACGAGCGCCAGGACCCGTGAAAGCATCGCCTGGTAACCCAGAAGGTAGGCTGCGTAAGGAACCCAAGACCCGATGCAATTATCCAGGCTGCTGACCCCGATGAGAACTACCAATCCGGCCGGTGTGGCTAACAGACGACGAATCGGGCACGACAGATCCCTCGGGCGGGGGAAATGGCAAAGGCCGGAATCTCCTTCGCGGGCCCGGCGGGTAGAGGAGTCGACCGGGAGTTACAGCGCTTGCAGCAAGGCTTTGATGTAACCGAACGAGAACGCGAAGGCCTGAAGACCGCCGGGGTCGTCGGCGTGGTGCGGAACGTGGTCCGGCATAACCATGTACGAGTAGTCGACCTCCTGGAGAGTTCGCAGCACCTCGAACATGTTCATGTCTCCTTCATCCGGATACACCTCCTGGAAGTCGTCACGACGCCCGCGAATATTGCGGAAGTGGATGTTGAAGATCTTCTTGCGCGTGCCGAAGTAGCGAATGACGTCGTGAATCTCTCGTGCCGGATCCTGTAGCATCTCCGCGGTCGTCCCGAGGCAGAGATTGAGACCGTGGTAGGGACTCTCTTCGATGGCAACAAAGCGCTTGAGACCCTCGGGCGTACCCAACACACGCGGGACGCCCTGATAGCCGGTCGGCGGGACACCGGGGTCGTGGGGGTGGCATGCGGCCCGTATCTTGTTTTCGTTGCAAACCGGGATGATGCGCTCAAGGAAATACGTAATGCGCTCCCAAAAGAGTTCCTCTGAGACGGCACCCGCACGGGTCAACGGCGTCGCCGGTTTCGATTCGGCCAGTTTCCAGGTGCTATAGGTCGACCCACCACGCCCGGGAGTGCGCTTGGTGCGCGGCACACCCAACAGGCTCATGTTGTATTTGAAGGCCGGCACACCCGCCTCGGCACAGGCCACGATCATCTTCTGGATCGCCTCAATGTCTCGCGAGCGTCCGGGCTCCTTACCCAGCAGGATCGAGCCGCGACGTTCCTTGTCGATGTGCGATGAGGTCAGGAAAGGGAGCGCCACCATATCAAGGGATACGCCTTCCTCTTCACACCGCGCGCGCGCCCTCTCGAGATCCCCCACGAGCCAGTAACCACGCCCGGAGATCGGCGGATAACCACAGATGTGGTCGACGCCATGGCGCTTCACATACTGAAGTAGCTGGCGGTTCGTCGGGCCGCGCTGCGTTCCGAGGTGCATACGAACTTTGCGGGGCGGCCCCGACACCTCGTTGGGGCGCGCAGCGACCTGCACCGATTGCCCCCCGAGGGCCGCACCCACTGCGCTAGCACCAGTCAGGCTAAGAAACTCTCGTCGTTGCATGCTCTTCCTCCGTAATCAACTCATAACAGTGTCGTCGCCGATGCCTCCGCCGGTCAAGGTCGGACTCTCCGAGTCGGCTTCGGCCCCTGCCTCCTACCACCATCCGGGCCTTTGCGTGACGCCGAATTCCCCGCCACAGGCGCAATACCTCGGCGCGCCCTCGCCGCAGGCAGTTTGTGCTATCATGCGCCGTCCTCGAGTCTGTGGAGAACCCCAATGACCACCCATCGCATCGCCCTCTACCCTGGTGACGGCATCGGTCGAGAGGTTCTCGGCGAGGCCGTCCGTGTCCTCGAAAAAGTCGCCGCCACTGACGGCTTCACACTCGACATGACCGAGTTTCCCTGGGGCGCCGACTACTATCTCGAGCACGGTGTGGCCGCGCCGGCGGACTACCTCGAGACCCTGCGCCAGTTCGATGCGATCTTCCTCGGCGCTCTCGGTGACCCGGCACGCATCCCAGATCACATCACGCTCGAGCCACTGGTCCGCATCCGTCAAAGCTTCGATCAGTACGCCTGCGTGCGCCCCTGTCGCAGCTTTCCAGGCGTGCCGTCGCTCCTGGCCGCGGAACATCCCATCGACATGGTCGTCGTCCGCGAGAATTCCGAAGGGGAATACGTCGTTTGCGGCGGTCGTATCAAGACGAACCAGCCGCAGGAATCGGCCATTCAGACGTCGGTGCACACGCGTCAGGGTATCGAACGCATCCTGCGCTTCGGCTTTGACCTGGCCCGCACGCGCCGCCGCCGGCTCACGATGGCCACCAAATCGAACGCGTTGCGCTACGGGATGGTGCTCTGGGACGAGATCTTCGAGGAGGTGCGCTGCGATTACTCCGACGTGGAGAGCGACCGCCAGCACGCCGACGCCGCCGCCATGAATTTCGTGCGCTGGCCAGAGCGCTTCGACGTCGTCGTGGCGTCGAACCTCTTCGGCGACATCCTCAGCGACCTGGCAGGCGCCATCACCGGCGGTCTCGGCCTCGCGCCCAGCGCCAACATCCACCCGGAACGCGGCTTCCCGTCCATGTTCGAGCCGGTCCACGGATCCGCTCCAGATATCGCCGGTCAGGGCATAGCGAACCCGATCGCCGCCATTCTGAGCGCCGCCCAGCTGCTCAGCTTCCTTGGGCAGGAAGCCGGCGCCAAACGCATTCGCGACGCGGTGGAGGCCGCGCTCTCCGCTGGCGCCCGCACCCCCGACCTAGGCGGCGATCTGGGCACCAGCGCCATGACCGAGGCGATTTTCGAGGGACTTTAGCCCGTTCAGCCCCGGATTTGACGATGAGCCGGCCGGCGCTTCGCTGTACGCTATCTGGAAGTATTCGCTCATCAGATTCGACAAGGAGAGTCCACTCATGCGCAACTTGAATCGTCGTAGCTTCCTTAAGGGTGTGGCTGGCGCGACCGCCATACTTAGCGCCCCCTCCATCGCCGTCGACGGCGCGGTCCTCGGCGCCAACGAACGCCTCCAGCTGGCCGTCTGCGGACTCAACGGCCGCGGCAGAAGTCACATTGGTGGCTTTGGCGCTGTCGAGAACGTCCAGCTGACCCACTTGGTCGATCCT
>CAUZJF010000281.1:0-3683 GCA_963579975.1 Dehalococcoidia bacterium | reverse complement strand
CCGGATGCGACAGGTGCGGCCCCAATCTTCGGATTGGCGAGACGGCAACGACGTTCTCGATGGGCACGAGATCGTCGTCGTTGGCTCGTCGGGGTCCCAAGGGGCCCGCGCTTACACCCGCGATGGGCAGTCCTTCTCGCTGAGCCCAGACGACACCGGCCGGGGTGTCCCGAGCGAGCTTGTCGATTCGAGCGGTGTGACCTGGTGTGTTCTCGAAGACCGCCTACGACAACACAGCGGACTCGTCCCAGACGTTGGACAGGGTGCCCACCCACATGTCGTTCTGGTTCGGGTGGTACACTTTTCACCCCGACACGCAGCTATACACTGTTGACGCGCCCTGACTCTGGGTGGTGGGTAGTGGTTCGACAGGGCTCACCAGGAACGGTCCCTGGCGGGCATAGATCTTCTGGAGGGATGATGGAAAGCCTGGTCGATAACCTGAATCGCCTTTGCGATGAGAAGCCCTTCCACGTGGGGTGGTACGTCAGAGACCTTCGGACAGGCGAGACAGCCAACCGAAACGGTCACACTGTGGTCCCGTCGGCCAGCGTCCGCAAGATATCGATCATGATGTGCGCCCTCCAGGGTGTCAGCGAGGGCCGTTTCAGTCTCGATCAGCCTGTAGAGATTCAGGCGAAGTACCAGCAGAATGACTTCGGTCCGTTTCGCCTTCTATCGCCCGGCTTCAGCATAACTCTGGCGGATGCACTGACGATGATGATCGTCCTCAGCGATAACACGTGCACCGGGACGATCTTCGATATGCTGGGGATCGACCGGATCAACGCCTACTGCAAGTCTGTTGGAATGACGGGGACGACCCACAGGTCTGGAGTTCCACCGCGCGGCCTCGACCGGGACCACCCGGTGACCGCCGTGAACGCGACGACACCGAGCGACGTCGGGCACCTGCTCGACCTGATTTCGCGGGGCTGCAAGGCGGAAGAGGTCGCTCGGCAGTTGGGTTGCCTGCCCGAACACTGTAATCTTGCCGTCGACATCCTGTCCAACCAGATGCTGATGGCCGCCCTCCCGTCGAGACTCCCATACGGAACCAGGGTGGCTCACAAGACCGGCACCGGCTTAGACTCGCGGAGTCATAACGACGCCGGGATAGTGTTTCAGGGCGACGACCAGCGGGTCGTGCTCACTGTGTTCACAGACCGCGTGCCCCAGGCGCTGCCTGACGGCATGCCTGCCCAGTTCGCCGGCGAACAACTCGTCGGACAGATCGCCAGGATCTGCTACGATTTCTTCGCCGACTAGCGCCGCCGTTTTCAAAGCGCCGGGGCCGGAGCGGAGGTGCTACAATTCCTCCCGCTCTACGACAGGCGAGGAGCCGGCATTGCTCGAGCGTTTCAAGGTTTCACCCCAGTATCAGGTCCGCGTGCCCGAGGCGTCCCTTCGTGAGGTGGTGGCGGCGATATTCGAGAAAATGGGGGAGAGCCCTGAGAAGGCCTCCACCGCGGCGGATACGCTGGTGTCTGCCGATCTCAGGGGAATCTCGACCCACGGCGTGTCGGTCACCCTTCCCGTCTACCTCAGGTACTATCGTGACGGCACGATCAAGGCCAACTCTCAATGGACCGTTCTTCGGGACGCGCCGGGCGTCGCGGTCACCGACGGCGGTCATGGCCTGGGCATCATCACGGGGCCCGGGGCGATGCGCATGGCCATCGAGAAGGCCAGGGCCGTCGGGACCGGGGTCGTCACCGTCGTTAACAGCGCCCACTCGGGGGCCATCGGCCACCACGCGATGATCGCGGCCAGGGAGAACATGGTCGGTGTCGCCATGACGTCAGCGGGGATGTACATGCACCCGACCTTCGGGTCGGTCACCAGGTTCGGCACGAACCCCATCGCTATAGCGGCGCCCGCGCGGCACGAGGCGCCGTTCCTGTTCGACGCCGCCACGACGGTCATCGCTGGGAACAAGATACAGCTCGCCCGGAGGGTCGGCGGGAAGATGGCCCCAGGTTGGGTTGCCGGCAGGGACGGCGTCCCTGTGATGGAGGAGGTCGAACCACTGGAGTTGGGCGAGCACGTGCCATTGCCTCTAGGAAGTACCCGAGAAGGCGGCTCGCACAAAGGCTACGGGCTGGCGATGATGGTGGAGGTCCTCACGACGCTGCTTTCGGGTGTCCAGGCGAGCATGTTCGAGGACACCAGGACCGACAAACACTATTTCTCCGCCTACGACATCGCGGCCTTCTCCGACGTGGACGAATTCAGGGACAACATGGACCGCATGCTCCATACCCTGATGACGACGCCGCCGATTCCGGGCCACGACCGGGTGGTCTACCCAGGGCTGATCGAGCACGAGGAAGAGCAGGATCGCCGCGCCAACGGCATCCCGCTCCATCGAGACGTGGTCCGATGGTTCGAGCAAATGTCGTCCGAGCTGGGCGTCCCCTGGCTGGCGACGGTAGACTGACCACAAGCTGACTGCCCCACGAGCGATAGAGGCCACCCTGTGAAGATCAAATCCATCAAAGCCGCGGAGGTCCAGTTTCCGCGGGAGCCCAGCGATACGAAGCCGCGCCGGCCATCGTGGGCCGAAGACCCGGTGCTGGCCCGGCCGCTATCACGATACGACCGCTTTCGGTCGGACGCGTCGTGGACGCCGCCGTGGAAGCAGGTGGCGTGTGTGGTCGAGGCCGAGGATGGGACCTGGGGACTGGGAATGGCCACTTACAGCGGGCCGGTCGTCTCGATCATCAACGACCACCTGGCGCCGCTGCTCACAGGCGAGGA
This sequence comes from Dehalococcoidia bacterium, assembly GCA_963579975.1. Lineage (GTDB taxonomy): Bacteria > Chloroflexota > Dehalococcoidia > Lucifugimonadales > CAUZJF01 > CAUZJF01. The sequence goes on along the minus strand of CAUZJF010000281.1, from coordinate 923 downwards.
GTGCCTTGCGACGGAGGCGCTGTGGGACATCATGACACGGACCACGGCGCTTTACAGCGCGTCGGGGCTGGCCAGCTACGCCATCAGCGCCGTCGACCTGGCTTTGTGGGACTTGAAGGGCAAGCTGCTCGGCCGGCCCGTCTACGTGCTGCTGGGCGGACCGGTCCGCGACAAGATTACCTGCTACGCCACGGGACTCGACACGGACTGGTACATGGAGCTCGGGTTCACGGCGACCAAGATCGGGTGTCCGTACGGCCCCGCCGACGGCCTCGACGCGCTGGAGAAGAACGAGGAGCTCGTCGCGAAGACCCGCGATTTGATCGGCCCCAGCGTGGACCTGATGCTCGACTGCTGGATGGCCTTCGACCTCGAATTCGCGGTCCGGCTCACCGAGCGTCTTCGCCCGTACGGGCTCCGCTGGGTGGAAGACTGCCTGATTCCCGAAGACCTTCAGGGCTTCGTCGAGATGCGCAAGCGGCTGCCGTGGGCCGGTCTGGCGGCGGGGGAGCACTGGTACTCGACGCACCCGTTCTTCTTCGCGGCAAGCAACCGAGCGCTGGACGTGCTGCAACCAGACGTCCAGTGGGCCGGCGGGGTGACGGCACTGGTCAAGATATGCCACATCGCTGAGGCGGCGGGCATTTCGGTGATCCCGCACGCCGGGATGAACGACGCCTACGGCCAGCACCTCGGGTATGCGATGCCCGCGATGCCGTGGGGCGAGATGTTCGTCGGCTCTGCGCCGGGGGAGTCGTTACGGCGCGGGTACCGGCCAACGCCCGGAATGGCGGTCCCGGAGAACGGCTACCTGGTACCTACCGACGCGCCGGGCTTCGGCATCGAGCTCACGAGGGACGAGATTGAGGGGGCGGCGACGTAGCGGTAGCGGTTGACCGGTGCGTACGTGCCCAGCTACAATC
>CAUZJF010000280.1:0-3696 GCA_963579975.1 Dehalococcoidia bacterium | reverse complement strand
CGTGAGTCGTCGGTCTGTCCGGCGAGGCAGTGCAGCTGACGGCACCCGGTCGCCTCGGCGTACTCGAGTGCTCTGGTCACACCTTGCCGGAACGCGGCCTCCTGTCCGGGAATGGCACCGACGGCAACCGGCAGGTTGAACAGCACCGGCGTCAGGCCGTGACGCTGCAGGCGATCGGCGATGTCCTCCTTCGACTCGCCGTAGGGAACCTGAACCTCGACGGCCCGGAAGCCGACCGACGCCGCCTGTTCGAAGCGGTCGAGGAGATCGACCTCGGTGAACATCATCGTCACACTGGCCGCGAACTTTGGCATGGGCGCCATCCTACCACCTGCCTGTGGCATGATCCGGTTTCGTGGCGCCAACGCGACAGCCCTTCGATGCGGTCATCCTTGTGGGATTCGGTGGACCGCAGTCTCGGGACGACATCAGACCGTTCCTCGCCAATGTCCTGCGGGGGCGACGGATTCCGCAGGAACGTCTAGACGACGTCGTTCATCACTACGAGATGTTCGACGGCGTCTCGCCCCTGACGGCCATCACGATGCAGCAGGCGGAGGGCCTCAGACGTCGGCTCGCGGACACAGGTGTGCCCGTGTTCCTTGGCATGCGGAACTGGCATCCGTATCTGGAGGACACTTTCATCGAGATGGCCGATGCCGGTGTCAGGCGGGCCCTGGCCGTACCGCTGGCTGCCCACCACAGCTACTCCAGCTGTGGACAGTACAAGCAGAACGTGACGCAGGCCCTCGCCGCCGTACGCGAAGGCGGACGCGATGCGCCGCACGTCACGTACGTGCCAGGATGGCACACGCACGCGGGATTCATCGACGCCAACGCACGGCATGTCGGTGAGGCGCTCGAGACGCTCCCGACCGATCTGCGCGATGCCGCTCGAATCGTGTTCACAGCGCACAGCATTCCTGCGGCGATGGCGAACGAGTCGCATTATGAGGCGGAGCTGAACGAGTCGGCGGCGCTGGTGGCCAGTCGTCTGGGTCGTCGAGACTGGGCGCTCGTCTTTCAGAGCCGGAGTGGCCGACCCCAAGATCCCTGGCTTGGGCCGGATATCTGCGACTATCTTCGGAGCGAGCGCGGTCTTCGAGCCGTGGTCGTCAGCCCGATTGGCTTCGTGGCCGATCACATCGAGGTGCTGTATGACCTCGACCACGAAGCCGCCGATGTGTGTCGAGAAGTCGGGATCGACATGAGGCGCGCCGCGTCGGTAAACGATAACCCGGCGTTTCTCGACGCGTTAGCCGAGGTGGTGGGCGCCACGACCAGGCGATACGCCACAGGGGTTCCGCTCCCGATCGTGTCGGCAGTCGCCCCCGTACGCCCCGAGTTAGCGCCTCCGATGCGCTAGCACCGGACTACGGAACTAGTGTCCGCGCACGAAATAGCGGGACACTAGCTGGTCTGGACCGTCGCACAGTGCTTGTCGAACGCGCTGGTCAACGCCTCGGCAATCGCCGGTGCCTCTTGGTTCTCGATTTGGTGACGCTCCATCATGTAGATGAGCTTGCCATCTCGCAAAAGGGCGACGGCCGGCGACGACGGGGGGTAGCCGGTGAAGTAGCTCCGCGCTTTCTCCGTGGCCTCCACGTCGGCCCCCGCAAAGACAGTCGAGACGACATCTGGCTTCACGCTGTGCTCGAGCGCGAGCGCGATCCCTGGCCGAGCCCTGCCAGCGGCGCAGCCACACACAGAGTTGACAACGACCATGACGGTTCCCTCTTTGGTCAGGGTCGCATCGACTTGGTCGGCCGTTCGAAGCTCGACAACCCCAAGTCGGGTGAGCTCGTCACGCATGGGAGCAATAAAGAATTCTGGATACACACACTTCTCCTTATGAACGTTTAGCAGCCTATGAACTAGCCTAGCATGACTCACCCGCCAGCCCCCTTCTTTCCTTCGAGATGACCATCGCGGCGGCCCCACACCGCTGTCCGACGCGGGGACGTGCGTCGCAGACTTGATATGATCCGTATCAATGCCTATACTTGGATCGACGCAAGTTCAAAGCTATGGCACCAGAGGTCTTCTTTATCAGCATGGCGGCTCGGGAGCTGGGAATGCATCCTCAGACGTTGAGGAAGTACGAGCGCCTGGGTCTTGTGCGTCCCACCCGAACGGTCGGCAGCATGCGCATGTATTCGACCGAGGAAATCGATCGGTTGCGGGCCATCAAGCGGCTGGTCGACGAACTAGGTATCAATCTGGCCGGTGTTCAGCAGCTGTTGTCAGTGTCGGAGGTGGTCGAACGCATGCGTCCGCTGGTCGACGACGACACGACGGGGAAACCCGACCACAAGCGCGCGTTGCGGCGTGAGATGGAGCGCTTGAGCCGGTTGCTCGGCTTCTAATGTTATGGACTTCAAAGACTACTACCAATCGCTCGGCGTCAAGAAGGGTGCGAGCGAGGACGAGATCAAAAAGGCGTTTCGCAAACTCGCACGTAAGCATCATCCAGACGTCAATCCGGGCGCCAGCTCAGCAGAAGCCAAGTTCAAGGAACTCAACGAAGCCTATGAAGTGCTTCGGGACCCAGAGAAGCGCGCGAAGTATGACGCGCTTGGCGCCAACTGGCGGCAACACGAACACGCCCAACCGGGTGCGGCGGACCCGTTTGGCCGGGGTTCCCCATTCGGGGGCGCCGGGGGGCCTGGGGGCAATGTCAACTGGAACGTCAATATGGGCGGCGCACCAGGCGGCCGACCGATGTCTGAGGACCAGATCCGCGACATGTTCGGCGGGGGATCATTCTCGGATTTCTTCCAGACGTTTTTCACGAGCGGACAGGCAGGTTCGACTGGAGCAACCGGTGGGCGAAAGCGACGCGGGGATGACATGGAGCATCCTCTAGAGCTCTCGCTCGAAGAGGCCTTCGGGGGAGTGACCCGGCGACTGTCGTTTCAGGATTCTCCCAGCGACCAGCCACGAACGGTAGAAGTCAAGATTCCACCTGGCGTAAAAGACGGTTCGCGTGTGCGCGTGGCGGGCGAGGGTCAGCCTGGGACGCGAGGAGCAGGTGGCGGGGACCTCTACCTGCGCATCAGGGTTCGACCGCATCCCGTGTTCGAGTTGAAGGGCCAGAACCTTTACGTGAAAACCCAGATCCCGGTAGCGACGGCCGTTCTGGGTGGCAACGCTCAGGTCCAGACCCTCGATGGAAAGCCGCTTCGACTGAAGATACCAGCCGGCACGCAGCCTAGACAGGTGTTTCGGCTCAAAGGAAAAGGGATGCCGGCGCCACGCCCACGCGCATCTTCCGGGGACCTCTTCGCCACCGTCCAGGTAGCGATACCGAAACAACTGAGCAAAGAGAGACGCGGACACTACGAGGCCCTCGCCGCACTCGACGATAACAAGAAAGGCGGGAAGACGAAGGTAGAGCGATGAATATCAACAAGCTGACCGAAAAGGCCCAGGCGGCACTCCTCGAGGCACAAGACCTGGCAACCACGTCCGGGCATCCACAGGTAGAGCCGGAGCATCTCTTGGCGAAGCTGGTGGAGCAGCCGGACGGTGTGGTCCCGAGCGTGCTTGGAAAACTGTCTGTCGACGCGTCCAAGATACTCGCTCACGTCGCGGACGAACTCCAGCGCCTACCGAGCGCCTCGGGAGGAGCACAGCCCGCACCGTCACCCAGACTGACCCAGGCCATGACACGAGCCAGGGACGAAGCGGAGCAGT
>CAUZJF010000279.1:0-3697 GCA_963579975.1 Dehalococcoidia bacterium | reverse complement strand
CAGGTACGGAGGAGTCTGGAACCGGCTGCTGGTTACCGCTCTGGACAGATTGCGAAGACGCGTCCCGCCTCGGCTTCTTGGTAGCGCCATCTTCGCTCTCATAAACGACCCAGGTCATTACCCTAACTGTCTTGTCGTCGTGAAACGTCATCGGCCGCAAGCCAGGATGCATGCGGCCGATGACGCCCGCGTTCTCGGCCACGACTACGTGTACCGAACGATCCTGGAACGGCCCGCTCCCTCGTGTTCCGTAATCGCCCCTTCACTGGAGGTCCTGTTCTTTGGAAAAGACCAGCTTCCTTCCAGATCGGAAGTGACGACCCGTCACTTCGTTGGGCTCCAGGTAGAGACTGAGAGAGAAGTCTACGAGGTGCTGCTGGGGACCATGAGACCGGCGCCCGTCCAGCTGAACGACGCCACCTTAGATTTCGTTGGCCGGATACTCGACGTCGTTTTCATAGACTTCGAGAAGTTCCACCACGTACAGTCGACTGCCAGATTCGAGACGGCGACCGAACCAGGACGGGGCTCGGCCGACGATCTGCAGGTGTGGCTGATTGCGCAGCTCCTGGACACCATCTATCCCGGGTCGCTGTGTGAAGTAATCGAAACGCCGCAAGCCTCGGGCGGAGCAAGAGCGCTCGCGAGCTCAACGTCCGAGCCGTGGGAACCGTCGCGGTGGGACCCGCCCACCAGCCTGGAGATGCTGTCCTGATACGCCAGCCGGACGGGCGTGCCCCTCGTCGTTGAGAGCGTGGGGCATCCGTGGACCTCAGTCATCAAGTCCGTTGGCCCTGAGATGCGCCATCTGGGCGCCAGAATTCCGGATGTCGACGCTCCGAGTGGCTATTCGGCTCTGGCTTTGCCTTTCACCTCGAGTGCCGGCAATTCAATGGGCTCGCTCTACATGCTTCCCCCTCGCAGCGGCGGGCCTCACCTGGATGTCGAAACTCGCATCCTCTCGGCCTTCAGCCGGGTCATAAGGGAAATCATAGAGCGACAGCGCGCCGCGAGACACTCCGCCGACGTCTATGCCAATATCGCAACTCTGTCTATTCTAGATCAGACGCAGTTCAAGGCCGCGCTACTGAAGCTGCTCCGCCGAAAAGCAGGCGAAATAAGTGAAAACGAACGTCTCCAACAAGACGTGAGGCTCCCCTTCCTCCTTCTGTCAGCGCAAGGTCCCGACCCAGATGAATACAACCCGGTCGACTCGGATCGTCTCGAAAACTGGCTTATCGAGACGTTGCGCCATCTGGAATGGCGTTCCTTCGTACAGTCGCGCTTGTCAAACGTCGCGGGCGATCTAGGAGCCGGGAGCTTCATGGGTGAGCTGCCGAGCGTCGGGATGGTGATCGCTCTGAACAAACTGGTATCGAAAGACGAGATGGACCGCATTCGGAACGCCTTCCCAACTACGATCAACCGGACCACCCCCACCAATGCCCCCGTGAAGCTGGTGCCCTGGGTACTCGACGTGCCTGCACAACGGATCTTGGACGCGGCCAACCGAGACGACCTCCAAAGCCTGGCAGAGGATGTAGAGGGCTGGGTTTCCGGGGAGGTCGCCACTGTTGTTGACGATGATGCCCAGAGCGCGATCCTCTCACGGGGGAGCGAGGAGAATGGGACGCCGCCCTCCGGAGAGTCAGGAAAGCTCTTCAGAAGGAAGGTGGGCGTACGCATACGTACCTGTACAGGCAGGCGGCCGAATGTTCCTTCTCATTGGGCGACTGTCCCAGCGCTCTCAAGTATGCCCACCAGTCCGCGGAGCTTAGCAGGCGAGATAGGTGAGGCAGACTGGTCCGATCACTTTGCCAGGAAGCCGATGCCCATCTCTGTCTCAGCGACCCCGTCCGCGGATGAGACCTGTATTCCGAAGCCGCGGCGCGAGCACCGGCGCACCCGCTTCCTCGCTACTACCGGGGTCAGGGGCTCCTGTTGATTGCCAGGCTCCTGCATGCGTTCGAAAACGAAGCGAGAAGAGCTTCGACACTGAACGAGGACCAGACGGCGCAGATTGACCGAGTGCTCACCATCCTGGTCAACGGTGTCATGGATGACCTGACCGCCGCCCAGGACCTGCTCGATCGGTGGGGACGGATCCCCGAATCATACCAATATCGGAACTTTCACCTCGTCCCAACGTTGATGGGACAGGGGTTGGCGAACCTGCTCGACCGCTCGCCGGGCCCGGCTGCCAGCCGGATTCAGAGTGCGCGACGGTCGTTCCCCAAGGACGACCTCTTCTTTCGCGAGTACATCTTCGCCAAGTGCTGGGAGCAGGGTCTGCATCGAAGATATGGCGCCCTGTTGCTCGGTGAGGAGGGGGCTCCGCTTCTCGACCGCCTGCGCGAGGCGTTTGGCGAATCCGGACCGTCGCCGATGGCGAGCTTTGGAGAGCGTCCGGGAAGGCTCGATGTAGCTGAAGGGACCACGGGCACGGCCGCGTGGAGCCGTCCCGGGTGTCGTGCCTTCCGAAGGCAGAATTGCTATACTGTAATAGCCCTGCTTGGCTCAAAACATACGCCCTTCGAAAGCCCCTTCGAAAGGCGTCTACTGGTACCCCCAAAGTAGCTGCACGTTCGACCGAGCGGGGCTTCCGATTGGATGTCAAACCTGTGTTTCGTTGCCCGGGGAAAGCTAATGTCGCCGATTCGGAAGGGAAAATGTTCGCAGGCTTGTCTGTAGGCTATCTCATCCCGATCGTTTTCATCGCGCTATTCTCGTGTCTGGTGATCTTCACCCTTTACCTCGGAGTGCGTGGCAAAGTTTTTTTGCCGCGGGTGACGGAGAAGAAGGACCCGTTGGACGGCGAAACCAGACGGTATATGAACGGGATGGAACAGGTCATCCAGGCCGTCGATACGCAGAACCCCCATCTCGGCACGGATAGATTCGACGAAACGGTATATTTGGACTTGATAGAGCGGCTGAGCAAGATCCCGCAGCCTACGGGCGCCCCGTACTTCGAAGAGGACGCCGCCTACAGAAAAGCCCTGGAACGCTTCGTTGACCTCAGGCGGCAAACCGTCCGTTCGGTGAGAGAGGCAGCGCCAGCTGTCCTAACGGTCATCGGCGACGGCGTCGTGGACGGTAGGTCCGTATCCGCCGCGCTGCACTTGATGTCGACCTATAGCCCGTCTGTAGACGACCGACTGGTGGCTTTGAACGATGACTGCGCCAGGGAAAAACGTGCGTACGAAGCTTTGAGACAGTGGGCCAGGGAGTGGCAGGTGGCGACCTATGCGCGAAGATTTGGCGCCGACCAGGCCGGCCGGCCGATACTCTCGTCGGTCGTGAACGGCGCAGGAACTGGGACAAACAATACGAGCCCAAAAAAGAGCCCCCGACGCTCAGCTACGCCGGGGGCCAGCTCAAAGAGGACGCCAGTAACAGGTACAAGAGAGTAACTTAGCACTGGCACAGCCGGATCTACCATATGAAGTGGGCGTTGTCAACCCTTATATCAACATATAGTTTGGAGTTTCTTGTTCTCCGGTAATTCGATAGACGCCACTTTATCTGGTCAAGCCATTGGCGACGGTAAGGGGTTAGCCTTCTTGAAGGACGCATGACATCGATCTCCTATAAGTCCGTTCAGGCGAGCGGGGTTGGGATGGCCATACTCGTTCTGGCCATCCTGTCCGCTTGCTCTTCGACAGGGTCGACCGATCCGACGACTCCCGAGCCTGCC
>CAUZJF010000278.1:0-3699 GCA_963579975.1 Dehalococcoidia bacterium | reverse complement strand
AGTGAAGAGGGAGCCGTTGGGCCAGACGACCTCCGGCACCGGCGCATCAGCGCCAAACAGATCAGGCGGGTTCGGCGGGAGCTCTCGAGCATGACGCTGGCCGAGCGACTCCGGATCCCAAAACTCGACCCCCGCCGGGCCGACCTTGCCGTCGCGGGATCGGTGCTGCTGGATACACTCCTCAAGAAGCTGGGCGCCAAGGAGTTCACGCTCTGCGATCTGGCATTGCGAGAAGGGCTGGCACTCGACTACATCCGCAAGAACCAGGCGCGTATCGCCAAGATCGAAAAATACCCCGATGTCCGTCGTCGCAGTGTCATCGAGCTCGCTGAGCGCTGCAACTATTCGCGCGACCACGCCGCGCAGGTCGCGCGGATGGCGCTGACGATGTTCGACCAGACCCAGGCGAGTCATGGACTCGGTGCGCGGGAACGCGAGTGGCTCGAGTACGCAGCCGTGTTGCACGACATCGGGGTCCACATCAGCTACGGCCGACACCACAAGCACTCGTACTACTTGGTCAAGAACGGCGACCTTCGAGGGTTCGAACCTCAGGAAGTCGAGGTCATGGCGCTGGCTACCCGATACCACCGTCGGGGTGTCCCCAAACGGTCGCACGAAGGATATGGCAAGCTGTCGCGCGAACTACGACGCGCGGTCAAGACGCTAGCGGCGCTCTTACGGGTGGCCGAGGGTCTCGACCGCAGCCACCAGCAAAGCGTGGCGTCACTGGAGATCGTCCCTGGAGGACAGGACTACCTCCTGAGATTGAAACCCGCTGGGGACACGGAGCTTGAGCTGTGGGCGGCGCAACGCAGCGTGGCACCGCTCGAGAGTGTCCTGCACCGAATCATCCGATTCGAAGTCATCGCGCCAGCTGCGCGCCGGCGCAAGCCCCGAGTGCGCAAGCCTCGCGCGACCCCAGCGCGACCCGGAACCCCGAGTCTGCCCCGATCACCGAAGCGATGACTACGAGACTTCTGGCCCTTCTCTCGATCGCCGCCTTGTGGCCCGTCGCCGTCCAGATCAACGGCCAACAGCCAACCCTGATCAAGGCCGGTGCGATCGTTGAGCGCGTCGCCGACGGCTTCGGATTCCTGGAGGGACCCGCGGCCGACCGTGACGGGAACCTCTACTTCACCGATATCCCGAACGAACGAATACATCGCTGGACACCCGGTGGAGGGGTCCAGACCCTGGTCGAGGCCAGCGGTCGCGCCAACGGTATCCGGGTCGCCACAGACGGCAGCCTGATGGTGTGTGAGATGGGGAACCGCCGGGTGACCCGCATCGACGCCGCGGGTCAGGTGAGCGTGCTGGCCGAAGAACTCGGGGGCCGGCGGTTCAACAGCCCAAACGACCTCTGGATGGATCCGGACGGTGGGATCTACTTCAGCGACCCCCGTTACGGACCGGCCGACGATAAGGAAATGACTGGGGACCACGTGTACTACATCACCCCAGATCGCGCCAGCGTCATACGCGTCGCCGATGGACTCGTTCGACCGAACGGTCTCGTGGGAACGCCGGACGGAAGGCAGCTCTATATCGCCGACCACGGGGCCGGCAGGACGTACGTGTATCGGCGAGCCGAAGACGGCACACTCTCTGACCGACGTCTGTTCGTGGCGCAGGGAGCCGACGGTATGACGATGGACCAGATGGGCAACGTCTATTTGACGGGCGACGACATCACGATTTACGACCCCGACGGAAAATCGGTCGGCTCGATCGCCGTGCCAGAGACTCCGTCAAATCTTAGTTTCGGCGGTCCTGACGGCACCACGCTTTTCATTACAGCTCGCACATCGCTGTATGCCGTTCAGATGAACGTCACGGGGCAGTGACCTGCCCGAGCGAGGTCCTGCTAGACTGTGGGATTGATCCACGACAAAGATACGGCTCGCGACGACGTCTGCGTCTACTGCCGCCGCCAGCCTGTCACCCTCACGTGGAAACCGTTCTGCAGCGAACGCTGCAAGCTGTTAGACCTGGGCAACTGGATCAACGGACATTACCAGGTGCCGGGAGACGCCGCATCGTCCCTCCCAGACGAGGGTGAGCGCACCGACGAAGACGTGTAAAACCGAGAGGCATAACCCTGCATGGCTGATACGCTGACAATCACCGACAACCGAACCGGCAAACAGTACGAGGTCCCGATCAACGACAGCACGATCCGAGCCCTCGACCTGCGACAGATCAAGGTCACGGAAGACGAGTTCGGCCTGATGACGTACGACCCGGCGTATCAGAACACCGCGTCCTGCAAGAGCCGCATCACGTTCATTGACGGGGATAAGGGCATTCTCCGCTACCGGGGCTACCCCATCGAGCAACTGGCCGAGCACAGTACGTTCGTCGAGACGTCTTATCTGCTCTTGAACGGAGAATTGCCCACCGAGTCGCAGCTGGCCGGCTGGAACCAGAAACTCCAGTGGCATGCGATGCTTCACGAGAACATCAAGAAGTTCATGGAGGGTTTCCGATACGACGCCCACCCCATGGGCATCTTCCTGAGTACCGTGGGGGCGCTCTCCACCTTCTACCCCGAAGCGAAGAACGTCTTCGACAACGAGGCACGCTACACGCAAGTGGCCCGCTTGGTCGCCAAGGTGCCGAGCATCGCCGGGTATGCCTTCCGTCACAGCATCGGCCGGCCATACGTCTACCCAGACCCCGAACTCAGCTTCATCGGCAACTTCCTGAGGATGCTGTTCAAGAAGGTGGAACGTTACAAGCTCGACCCGATTCTCGAGCGAGCGATGGACGTGCTGTTCATTCTTCATGCCGACCATGAGCAAAACTGCAGCACGAGTGCCATGCGCAGTATCGGCAGCTCGCACGCCGACCCCTACGCGTCGCTCGCCGGTGCGGCGGCGGCGCTCTCTGGTCCGCTTCACGGGGGAGCCAACGAGGCGGTGCTGCGAATGCTGGCCGAGATCGGGAGCGTCGAAAACGTTCCTGCCTTCGTCAAGAAAGTGCAGGCGGGCGAGGGCCGCCTCATGGGCTTCGGTCACCGAGTCTACAAGTCCTACGATCCGCGCGCGACGGTGATCAAGCAAACGGCCTACCAAGTCTTCGAGGTCACCGGGAAGAACCCGTTGCTGGATGTCGCACTGGAGCTGGAGCGCATCGCCTTGGAGGATGAGTACTTCATCTCCAGGAAGCTGTATCCGAACGTCGACTTCTACTCAGGGCTTATCTATGAGGCCATGGGGTTCAGGCCGGCGATGTTCCCGGTGCTCTTCGCCATTGGCCGCACGGTGGGCTGGATCGCACAGTGGGAAGAGATGCTCCAGGACTCGGACCAGAAAATCGCACGCCCCCGACAGATTTATCTGGGCTCGGAACAACGTGACTTCGTTCCGATGGCCGACCGGAGTTAGTCTCGGAGGTTCAACAAGGGGTCAGGTGCTCGAGGCGCCAGACACCCCGCGATAACCGACGACCATAGCCGTCACGTCGTCGTTTTGGTCGGCGCCGGCCGTGAATGCCGAGACGCTGGTCAAGACGTGCTTGAGCTGAGGCTGGACCTCGGTTGCCGCCATCGCGGACAGGCTGTCGAGCAAGCGATCGTCCCCGAATTCCTCCTCGTTGGCATCCATCGCCTCCGACACACCATCGCTGAAGATGACGATGAAGTCGCCAGGATGAAGCTGGACGTTGGCCTCCTCGAACGGCGTGCCGTCGAACAGG
>CAUZJF010000277.1:0-3707 GCA_963579975.1 Dehalococcoidia bacterium | reverse complement strand
TGTGGCTGATACGGTTTGACACTGGGGCCCCCGACCTCCCTAACCAGCAGCCCGCTCATCGCCAGGGCGTTGTCACGGACTACTTCGGCGTCCAATCGAAACCGCGGACCTCGCGCTAGCAGGCGGTTCTCCGGGTCGAGTTCGAGAAGGGGCGTAGCTGCGATCGACGACTGGCGATAGGTTGCCGAAGTGACGATCAATCGTTGGAGATGCTTCACATCCCAACCACTCTCGATGAACTTCACGGCAAGCCAGTCGAGAAGCTCAGGATGGCTGGGCCAGGCGCCTTGCGCTCCAAAGTCTTCGACCGTCTCCACAATGCCAGCTCCGAAATACTGCTGCCAAAAGCGATTGATCGTGACGCGGGCCGTCAAGGGATGCGACGGATCGACCAACCACTGAGCGAACCCCAACCGATTGACCGGTGCCCCTGGCGGCAGCGGCGGCAGCGCTGCGGGAACCCCGGCGGTGACCTTCTCTCCGGGCGAGTCGTATTGACCGCGCACCAGAAGATGAGTTGCCCGTGGCTCAGGCATCTCCTGCATGACCATCGTCGTAGGAACCTTGGCTTCCAATTCCTCCACTTGTGCGCGCAGCTCGACTGCCTTGTCATGAACCGCCCGGAAGGGCCTTCCAGCCGAAGTCGTCAAGAAGTGTCCACGAAGTTTCTTCTGCTGCTCGGATGAGCGCTTACCGGCCGGCAGTTCGGCAAGGGCGCCGACAAGCTGATGGGTGTAGAGACGATTCGCCTCGCCGGCACTCAGCGCGCGATCATAGATGCGCACGTCATCGATCAGTCCGGTGAACGCTGCGCTGGTGCTGCGGCGCCCAATTCTCAGCGGCTGCTGGGTCCGGATCGTTCCGGTCAAACTGTCGTGGCCGACTTTTAGAGTCTGAGCCTTCCCGTCCAAATGGATCTTGACGCCCGAGGCCTTCGAGGAGCCGTCGTAGGTAACCAGGATGTGATGCCACTGCTGGCTCGGTACGGAAGCGGACGTCGTCACCTGAATCGCATCGATATTCCACTCATGGACCAGGTGGACGACCGCCTTGCCTTTTCGAAGCATCAGATCGAATCCCCGCAGGCCCTTGACATCGTCATTCTTCGAAAGGACACAGCTCGGACCACCCTTGGTCGGTTTGACCCAGGCACCGAATGAGAAGGCGTCGCTCCGGTCGAAATTCAGATCGGCCCCGACTTCAATGGCCGAATCGCCTTCCAGCTGCACCGCTCCGTCGAGCAGGCCGGGTGTAAACGTCGCGGCACTGGCATCCCCCTCCGAACCGTCCAGCGGGAAATGTGCCACCAGACCGTCCGACGGCGGTTCAGGAAGATGGTCCTTGGCCGTCTGCTCCCAGCTAGACTGGGCCGTCTTGAGTTGTGGTTCGATCTTTGCGAATTCCTGGCCGGCTACCTCGGCCTGCTGGCGTAGTTTCTCCAGTCGTGCCGTGAATGTCTCATCGGGCACATGCAGGATCGGCGGCGAGTTTCCGAACTTAGTCTTGGTGCCCTTCTCCGGGACGTTGTTGAAGAAGGCCATGAGTCGATAGAATTCCTTCTGCGAGATCGGGTCGAACTTGTGGTCATGGCAGCGAGCACAACCCGTGGTCAAGCCCAGCCAGACGGTCGAAGTGGTCTCAAGGCGATCGACCACGTAGTGAACGCGATACTCTTCGTCGATGACGCCGGTTTCCATCGTCGTCATGTGATTCCGACCGAATCCTGTGGCGATTCGCTGGTGGGTGGTTGGATTGGGCAGCAGGTCACCAGCCAGTTGCTCGACGGTGAATTGATCAAAGGGCATATTGCGATTGAAGCTGCCGATGACCCAGTCACGCCATCGCCACATCGACCTTTCGCTGTCCTGGAAGAAGCCATTGGTATCGGCATATCTCGCCGCATCGAGCCAGTATCGCGCCATGTGCTCGCCAAACGACTGGGAGTCGAGCAATCGATTGACGACCCTCAGATAGGCGTCAGGAGACTCGTCAACGAGGTAATTATCGAGTTCCTCCTGCGTCGGCGGAAGCCCCGTCAGGTCCAGCGTCACCCGACGCAGTAGAATCCCGCGGTCCGCTTCCGGTGAGGCCTCGAGACCCTCGCTCTCCAATCGGGCCAACACAAAATGATCGATCGGATTGCGTGGCCAGTCTGTTCGCCCGACCTCGGGTAATCCTGGGCGTTCGGGTGGGATGAACGACCAGTGTCGCTCGTATTCGCCGCCCTGTTCGATCCAGCGCCGAATCAGCTCGATCTGTCCAGGTGAGATCTGCTTGGGGCTGTAGGGTGGCGGCATGCGCCTGAGTTCTTCAGTTGAGGTGAGGCGCCTGTAGATCTCGCTCTCCGTCGGGTTACCGGGGACGAGCACGCGATATCCGCCGCGGTCGCTCCGAACCGCCTCTTCCAGATCCAGTCGCAGGTCGGCCATTCGAGTGTTGGCATCGGGGCCATGACATTGGAAACAGGTATCAGAAAGAATCGGCCGAATGTGACGATTGAACGTCAGCGTCTCTTCCGGATCCTTTCCCGCCGCCCCACTGCTAGGCCAGAGAAAGCAAAGCAGCAGGCTGAGAAGAACGCTCGGGTGGCACCGGGAACGCCGCACTTTGCAGAGGCTGTAGAGACGCATGACACTTCTGAAAGTCCTTTCCAGCATGTTGTCCTGTGTCTCTGGGAACGTCCAGGCGAGGAATCCCGATTCGGTCGCAGATCTTATCCATTCCCTCATGGACGGTTTCCAGTCTACCGATGAAATCGACGAGGATGTTGCCCTCTTCATCCAAGATCTCTCGCAATCGATCATAGGGCAGCCCACGTGGAACTGTTCACTACAGGGCCGGCGCGCGTGATTGGCCTCGACCGAGGGACGCTGGCCGCCGGGGCCCCGGGCGACGTGACTGTCTTCAGCCTCAATCGCGAATGGACGTTCGACGTCAACGAATCGCTCTCCAAAAGTAAGAACTCCCCTTTCGACCGGCACAGTTTTCAGGGCGGACCCGTCGCGGCGATCGTGGCCAGCAAGAAGGTTTGGCAAGCGCCGGTGGCAGTTACGGCCTAGAACTCCATGTTGTTACCATCCCCTATGTGCCGGCCAGTTGTCCGTCACAGCCTGCCTCTGAACCGGCCTCCGAGCCAACTCGTTTCATTGCGTTTCCTTCGTGCCGGGCACTAGACTGATAGCCCCTCAACCCCACTCGCTTCAAGGACCCGACCCATGCCAATGCTAACTGCACCGCACCGTAAAAAACCGTCTGGACTGAGTCGCCGTACCCTGTTTCGAAACGGTGGCTTAGTGGCTGCCGCCGGGCTCTCACCCGGCTGGGCCTCGAGCGCCGCTGCTGCTCCAGCGCTCTCTTTCGGCGCCGACATGTACAAGTCGATCGGCGTGCGGCCCGTCATCAACGCCAAGGGCACCTTCACGATGCTGAGCGGGTCGCTGATGTTGCCGGAGTGTCGTCAAGCGATGCAGCAGGCGTCGCGGAGCTTTGTTCAGATGGACGAGCTGATGGAGGCGGTCGGTAAGCGCCTCTCGGAGATTACGGGCGCGGAATCCGCAATCGTCACCTGCGGCTGTGCAGCGGGCCTCGCGCACGCCACCGCCGCTTGTCTTGCCGGGGGCGACCCGGAGAAGATCCATCGCCTCCCCGATCCCATCGGCCTCAAGAGTGAAGTGGTTGTGCCCGAATATTCCCGCAACATCTACGAT
>CAUZJF010000276.1:0-3709 GCA_963579975.1 Dehalococcoidia bacterium | reverse complement strand
GACCTCGTGTCGCCGGTTGTCGCATTCGAAACAGTACGCAACGCCTTATGGGCGGTGCTGGCGGCCGCAATCGGAATATTCCTCTACGTTTGGTGGGCGTTCCGAAACGTGCCGAGCCCCTTCCGCTACGGCACAGCGGCGATAGTCGCCCTACTGCACGACGCCATGGTGGTGCTGGGCATATTCGCAATCCTCGGGGAGCTCTTCGAAGTTGAAGTCAACACGATGTTTCTGATCGCGTTGCTAACTGTCATCGGGTATAGCGTGAACGACACGATCGTCGTGTTTGACCGTCTCAGAGAGAACATACTGCTTAACCCGAACCGTGGCCTCGAGGAGATCGCAAACCTGAGCATATCTCAGACTCTCGGCCGGTCCCTTAACACCAGCCTGACCCTCCTGTTCACCCTTCTTGCCCTGTTGCTATTCGGCGGCACGACAATCCGAGGGTTCCTATGGGTATTGGCCATCGGAGTAGTCGCCGGGACTTACAGCTCGATTGCCATTGCAACGCAGGTCCTCATTGTCTGGGAGACTCGCAGTTTCGGTCGCTTCTTCAGCAGGAGCCGAGCTGTCGAGCAGGTCGAGGCGGGATAGTCCGAGCCTTTGCCTGGACGTATGCCCTCCCCGACCAACCGCTATTCGGATCGGACCCGCCTGGCATCGCGTAGCGTTACTCCCTGTCCGAGACACATCCTCCTAACCTAGGCCAGCTGCCTGAAGCTCCCGAACAAGAGGTGGTGAAGGACTTCCTGAGCCAGCATGTCCAGGGAGTTACCATCGATTCGGCCACCGTCGTAAAGCCCAGCGGCCGCAGGCCGCTGGGCGGAGATTTTGCCTCCGACATCGCGGGACGCCGGATCGAGCAGGTCCACCGTCAGGCCAAGTTCATAGTATTCCAACTGTCGGACGACCGCCTACTCGTTGTGAACCCGATGCTCACTGGTGCTTTTCAGTATTGCGACCAGTCAGACCGGGTCATGAAACGTACTTGCCTGAAGCTCGCCTTATCGAACGATCACGATCTCCGCTACCTCGACCTGCGCCAAATGGGTCGCGTCTACTAGGTAACAGAGCGGCAGCTGTCCCAGGTCCCGCAGCTCAACGATTTTGGCCCCAACGTCCTCGACGACGTTCCCTTCGAGGAGTTCCGTCAACGGCTTTCGAGCTTGCGAGGGGAGATCAAAGGTGTCCTGACCCGTGGCCGCGTAATCTCGGGCATCGGCAATGCGTACAGCGACGAGATCCTGTTCGCGGCGAAGGTCTATCCGTACCGCAAGGTCAAAGAGTTGAGCGACGCCGATCTGCACCGGATTCACGAACAGTCACGCAAGGTGATCCTCGACTCGATCGACGTCGTGCGCGGGCGGATCGGAAGCGACATCCACGTAAAGATAAGGGACTTTCTCAAGGTACATCGTAAGGGCGGTGAGCCGTGCCCGAGATGCGGTGCGAAGATCAGCGAGATCACGGCGAACCAACGAATCACAAGCTATTGTCGGCACTGCCAGCCGGGGATGCTGATAAAGGGATGAGCGCTAGGTACCGGCTCACACCAACATTTCCCTGCAAAACCATGGGTATCGCTACACACGATGGTGGCTGAAGTGCGACTCGAGGACCTACAGGATGACCTGGCGGCGATCGGAGTCCGGGAAGGACAATGTCTCGAGGGGCACAGTTCATTACGGCGCATCGGTCCTGTAGAGGGTGGAGCTGCAACAGTCATCGAGGCCCTCACTGGAGTCCTTGGCACGAGCGGAACGCTGGTTATGTCTGCGTACCCCTTGAGCCCTCCGATTCCCCTCACGAATGAAGAGCGAGAGACCGGCATCGACTGGAAGATCCGCCGGATTCAAGAGAACTCGACGGAGCGCACTGGAATGGGTGCGGTCTCGGACGTGTTTCGGAACAGGCCAGACGTCGTACTTGGTAAGGGCATTCACAGGGTGTGGGCCCGGGGCCGAAACGCCCAGGCCCACGCTTCCGGTCACAAACGACTGGTGGCATCGGACGGCCGCGCTTTGCTAATAGGCGTCGATATTGACAGGTGTTCAAGCTTGCACCTCTCAGAAGCAACCAAGATCACCGTGAAAGCTCGTGCCCTCATGGATCAGCGATGGGGACCCAAAGCGCCTGTTTTGATCAACGATGAGGTTCGAAACCGATATCCGTCGGAGATTGTTCTCGGCACCGAAAAGGGCTGGAAGACCGGTGACCCATGGACCAACGCTCGAGATGAAGCTGCTCGAAAGCTCCTGATTCGGAGGGGTCTTATTGGCAATGGTGACAATATGTTCTTCAAATTAATCGATCTCCTAACTTTCGTTCGTGAAGTCCGGCAGGAAGGCCCGTTCCCAGATAACGCGCCACTGACGTTTGAACGGCAGCGCGGTTCTTGTTAGCATTACAGGTACCCTATCGATAAAGAATACGACATATGACCGTTGTTACCGTATCTCCGAAGTACCAGGTCGTCATTCCCAAGGACATTCGCGACAAGCTCAGGATTCGCCCTGGCCAGAAGGTTGAGGCGTTCGCGATTGGAGCCCGTATCGAATTGGTTTCGGTCGAACCGATCGAAGATCCCCTCGGACGCTACCCGAAGAGCTGCCTCCCTTCGAACGCGAAGCCGATCGACTGTGCAACGTCGTCGACTCCAGCGGTTGGATCGAGTACCTCTCAGGAGGTGAGAATACCGCGGCTTCCCAGTCGGCCATTCAAGACCAATCCGAACTCCTGGTCCCGACGCTCTGTTTGTTCGAAGTCTACCGACATGTGCTTCGGCACCTGGACAGGGAGGAAGCCCTCGGAGTGGTCGGCGCCATGCACCGTGGCACGGTCGTGGAGCTGGACAACAGCATTGCACTGGACGCCGCCGAGTTGAGTGTCGCAACCAGGTTACCTCTGGCGGACAGCATAATCCTCGCCCCGGCGCGGACTCATGGAGTGACTCTGTGGACGCAGAATGTCGACTTCCAGGGCCATGAGGCCGTTAGCCTCCACCCGAAGAGCTAGACGTTTCCAGGGGAAACGGGCCGGAGCAGATGGTTGTAGCTACCACCGTTCATTTGCTATAGTCCTACCGGCACATCAAACGAGAGGCGACACCGATTGTTCGATCATGATGTTCTGGTAATAGGAGCCGGCCTAGCGGGGATGAGGGCGGCCCTCGCCGCCCGCGATCAAGGTGTTGACGTCGCTGTTGTCAGTAAGGTCCACCCGGTTCGCAGCCACTCCAACGCCGCCCAGGGCGGCATCAACGCCGCGCTGATCGATCGCGGCGACGCGTGGGAGGACCACGCCTTCGACACGATCAAAGGCAGCGACTATTTGGCCGACCAGGACGCCGTCGAGATCATGTGCCGCGAGGCGGCACATGAAGTCATCGCCATGGAGCACATGGGGGTGATCTTTAACCGGGACGAAGAAGGCAAGCTTGGCACCCGGGCCTTTGGCGGCCAGCGTCAAGCGCGCACCTTCTTCGTCGGCGACTTCACCGGTCAGGTTCTCCTCCATGTCCTGTACGAACAGCTCCTCAAGGCCGACGTGAGGGTCTATGAGGAGTGGTTCGCTCTGTCCCTAATCGTCGAAGACGGCGAGTGCCACGGCGCGGTACTCATGGAGATTCGCTCAGGCGAGATCCACGTCGTACGCGCCAAAGCCGTAATAATGGCCACCGGTGGGTTAGGCAGGGTCTTCGAGCCCA
>CAUZJF010000275.1:0-3711 GCA_963579975.1 Dehalococcoidia bacterium | reverse complement strand
ACCGACGTTTGGTCGGCGTAGTGGGGGCTGCCTGGGTGGCCGGAAACACCGAGCGGAACGACCCAGCGTGAGTTGCTCCAATCGCTCAAGTCGAAGGCATACCGCGCGACCGATATCCAGTATGACGTGAAGGGTTCTTCTGTCGTGTAGCTCCCCGCCTGAGGCGTGTCTCCGTCACCTCCGGTCGGGACAGACGGCGGGTCCAGAAGCGATGCCTCTTCCTTGAAGAGATGAGACAACTTGTGAATAGGCTTGGTGAAGTGGAGCTTGCCCCACGTCCAGGAGTCCATGTCGTCGCCGAGGCGGTCCTTCAGGTATGCGATTCCCTCCGACAGCGCCTGAGCCATCAACGATGGCCAGTCGGCTCCCGGCGGCAAAGGAGACGGGTCTTTCTCCTCCGCGGCCTTGAGGAAGCGCGCCTCCAGCCGTTTCAGGTGCTGAGGCGCACCCCGGCCGCCGGCTTCTTGGGCTTCGTCCCAGAGCGGCCCCAGGGCGTGTTGCAGAAGCGTACGGTTGAGGTGCCAGCGAAAGGCGCTGTAAATCGATGGCTCAACGGCGTCCTGGTCCATGGAGCCGTCCCACGAGGTCACTCGCTTCATGGCTTCGCCCGAAAGCTCGTCGCGCGGCTCGACTCCAGCCAGGAGCCGTGCATACTTCTGTCCTGGAATAGACACCCGCTCAGCGTGGATGGAGGCCATGTCTTCGACCGTCGCGCTCTTGATGTCCTTTATCCTCTCGTGGATCCGCTTTGCCCGGAACCCGGGCGAGTAGTCGAGCCCGATGTAGTGCGGGTAATCGTCGCCAACGATGCGGTTGTTGGCCGTGACGATATAGCCCGTATCGGGGTTTCGTGAGCGCGGCATCTCCTCGAAGGGCACGAAGCCTTCCCATTCATGCTCGCCGGTCCAACCGGCGACGGGGAACCAGGCGTTGGCTTCCGAGCGTATCGGTAGCTTTCCTCGTGTAAGGTATTCGATGTTGCCATGGACGTCGGCCAACACGAAATTGTGGCACGGCTCGACCCAGTCGCGCATGGCTTCGTCCATCTCCTCCACGGAGCCGGCCTTCAACATGCGCGGCAGGCACTCGAACCCCAGGTTGGGTCCTGCCGTGCCGGTGAACCTGAGCGCGATGGCGTGGCCGGTGCCAGGGTCGCCGGCGATAACTGGACCGTGGTGAGTGACGACGACGTCTATCTCCTCCGAGCGCCCGTCGCGAACTTCGATGACCTCACGATGCACCTCGGCCTGTTTCCACTCGCCCTTGAACTCGTAGGTCGAGTTCGAGCCGTCCTTGAACCGCTCGGCGTAAAGGTCCTGATAGTCGGCGGAAGCGTGAGTGACGCACCACGCAACGCTCGCGTTGTGTCCGAAGTGAGGGAAGCCGGGGAAGCCGGGGAACGACAGCCCGATGGCGTCGAAGTCCGGGCACGCCATGTGGTTCTGGTAGTAAACGTTGGGAGTGTCGAGCTGGCGGTGAGGGTCGCCTGCCACGAGCGGCTTACCCGACGCCGTTCGACTTCCTGAGATCACCCAGTTATTGGAGCCGCTGTACGGGTCGCTGAGACGGCTAATCGTCTCCACGTCCTTGGTGACGTGAGCGAGAGAACTGTCGTCGGAGCCGACGTACTCACCGCCCGGTGGCAGTATGGTGAGATGTCCAGGCTGGTAGCCCGGAAGCGCCTTGGCCGCTTTTTCCGAGCCCAGCACGCTCACGAGTCTCGCCCGCCATAGCTTCGATTCGAAAACCCCCATCAGGATGTGCCGGGCTTTGAAGACCGCCAGGCAATCCATGGGCTCCCAGGCGGCAGGCTTCTCGTCCAGCATCTGGAACTCTATGGGCAGGGCGTCCATCATTAGGACAGACGCGTTCACACCCGCCGTATACGTATCCAGCATGGCCCTGGTCTCTTGATTGATCGCGGCATAGTCGTCCTCCACTGACGCGCGGAGGCGGAAGCGCCGCATCAGCCGGTCTTGTTCCAGAGCGCTATCCCCGGCGAATTCTGCCCACCGGCCGTAAGCCCAGCGACGGTCATGCTCCATGTGCCAGAGACGGTCCTGGGCCGTTACGAAGCCCTGGCCGAAGAAGGCATCGCCGGCCGTCTGGGCCCGCACGTGGGGGATACCGTAAACGTCGCGGAAGACCTCGATCTGACCGTCTAGGCCATCCAGCACTACCTTGCCGGACGTGTTCGGCGTCGCAGCTATGAGGTCTTCTCTGGTTATGCGCATCGCGCAAGCCTCCAATGGTTTTCAGGAAACCTATTGTCGAGTCGTGGGGTAGGGTCCCTCGACATGAACGAGGGCAGGCGCCGGTCGCCTACCCTCGTTATCGGCCTTTCAGTTGTGATTGGACCACGAGCGGCGCCGGCTTGTGCTGCTGCGGCGCCGTGGAAAAGAAAGCTCAATCTTCTATTGTGAGAGGTCTCTTCTGACGGCTTGGACGATCTGGTCGAGGGACGCCACCGCGGGGACGTAGTCCAAATCGGAATCGTCGATCGCGCGGTTGAAGTACGGATTCTCCTCCTCGGCCCAGATCCACTTCTTCTGGCCCTTCAGGACGATGAGGCCAACCAATAGATAACCAACTCCCGTGAGCACGAAGAGGCTTATGAAGAGCCATTTCAGCGCGGGGTCCCAGTTGCTCAAAGGGTCCCGAATCTTCATTGTTTCCTCCTTCGACCATCGGTCCGGCTGTTCTCCCCGTACCGGCCGACTGGCGCCTGCCTCCAAACATCGGGACGCGACCGGAGGCCCGAGGCGGCCTGCGCCGCCAAACCACTAGGTGATGCCAGTGCCTGATTCAATCGTGTTGGAGATTGATGGACTCTCGATGTAGGCACCTTGAGGAGGCAGCGGAGCCAGCTTGTCCTGGCCACTTAGGACCACCAAAATGATGAGCACGAGGGCAAGTATCGTGAGGACGACGAACCCTATCAAAACGTTTCTCATGAAAGGGTCCATTGGCACGCCTCCTGGTTCAGCGCTCGACAAGAGATTTCAGCGCAGTATAAGAGGCCCTCAAACCAGTAGTCAAGATTAAGTGCGCTGGGCCGACGGGCACAGTGCGGCGTACATTGCTACGAATCTTCGCTGTGGGTGGCCAGTCTGAGCGTCAACCTACCACGGCACAAACCTATATAATCGGGCACCGCCTGTTGTTGCCACGCCGACGAGAGAATCGCTGGAGGGAAATCGGTTCGAGATGGGCGCAGCTCCGATCAAAGGCATCCTATTCGACTCCGGCGACACCCTCGTGAGGCCGAAGGGCGGCTCGTGGTGGCCCAAACAGCAATTTTACCTTACTGCTCTTGCGGCTCACGGAATTAATGACGCCAACCTCGATCGCTTCGACCAAGCAATCGGCAAGGGAAGGCAGTATCTGAATGAGAACCACAACCTCACGACCGAAGAGGAGGAAGTCGAGCAGTTCCGGACCTACCACCACATCGCGCTCGGCGAGCTTGGCGTCGTGAATCCCTCACCAGAGCTTTTGGACGATCTCATGGTGCCGGGCAAGCTAGGGATTGAGGCCTTTCCCGACACAGAACCCGTACTGCAACAATTACGCCGGAAGAAAATAAATCTCGGCGTCGTCTCAGACAACTGGCCTTCGCTCGACAGGAGATACCGTGAGATCGGCATCCGCGGCTACTTCGACGCCTTCGTGATTTCGGCTGTCGTGGGCTGCAGCAAGCCATGCGAGCGC
>CAUZJF010000274.1:0-3715 GCA_963579975.1 Dehalococcoidia bacterium | reverse complement strand
GTGTTCCGCTTCGCGCCCGGGCGCCGGGACGCCCGGCTCGAAGTGGATTTCGGCGGGGCGCAGGGGTCGTATGGGGCCGGGCTCCACACGGGTCGATTCGTGGATCGACTCGACGTTTTGGAAAAACTCCCAGACACCGCCACCGTTTCGGCTGATAGCCGAGGACATCCGCGTCCGGTTGAAGCCACGTTTCACCTCTTCCTCGTTTTCCTGGTTCCACACGACCAGCAGGTGGCCCGTAGACGGGATGGAGCGGATTTGGGCCGGGGCCGTGCTCGATGCCAGCGCGGTTGGCTGAGGCCGAGTCCACGTCTCGCCGTTGTCGTCCGACCATGCCTGGTAGAGGCGGCCCAGGCCGGTACGCATCATCATCAGGAGGCGGCCCGGGTACACCTCGGTTACGCTCGGTTCTACTACGAAGCTGTAAGTAGCGTTCCAGTCTAGGAGTATGAACAGATCGCCGTCCTCGTTCCGTTGCCACGTCTGACCTTCGTCGTCCGAGTAGCAGGCGTAGACCGCGGCGAAGCTGGGATCGAAGAAGTGAGCGGCCGTGCCAACCCACTGCCCGTTCAGAAGCTTGCCCGATACCGGACCCTTAGCATCGTTCAGGCTCTTTGGCTGGCCGACGCCGTACTCAACAGGGATCACGATACGCCCCGACGACGTGCGGAGCATGACGTCCTGGTAGGTCCCGATGCCGGGAGGCGCAACTCTCGTCGGTGCGCTCCAGGTTTCGCCGTCATCGTCTGAGCGCCAGAAGAGAAGCTGGGTCGGCTTCCACGGGTGCTCAGTCTGCGGCGGAGGAACGTCGCGCCTGGTTGCCGCGAGACCGATCGCTTTGCCGGAGAGCCGCACCAACGAGGTATCTCCGCCACCGACGGGATTGCCGTTGGCATCCCGGCGCTCTGACTCCCCGGACCAAGTAATCCCGCCGTCGTCGGAGCTGGTGAACCTGGTCCCTGACACGTGCAGGACACGTCCGCTCTCGAGTTCTACGAAGGTGGAGGAGTGGAAGAACGTAGTTTCGTGGACGGCCAGCATCTCTTCGGGACGCGTCATTGGTACGTTAGACATGGTGGAGCTCCTGAGAGGTCGTTGTTGCTAAAGACCGTAGCACTGTACCACAAGATCTGAAAGCCGCCATCGTCGCGGGCGTGGCGTTTGAGCTGTCGGTCACAGCAACCGCTTGGAAATAATCTCTCGCATCATCTCGGACGAGCCGGCGGCGATGGTCCAGAGCCGGTAGTCGCGCGCGAAGCGCTCGACAGGAATCTCCCTCATGTAGCCGTAGCCGCCGTGGAGCTGGACGGCCTCGTAGGCCACTCGGTTGGCCATCTCGGTGGCGAAGAGCTTGGCCATCGAGACCTCCGACACGCAGTCCAGCCCTGACGCGAACATATCGGCGGCGTGGTAGGAAAGGCGGCGGGCCGCTTCCACCTGGGTTGCGAGGTCGGCGATCCGGTGGCGCAGCGCCTGGAACTCGGCTAGCTTCTTCCCGAATGCCTTGCGCTTGCCGAGATACTCGATGGTCTGCTCCAGGGCGTGTTCAGCCGCTGAGACGCTGAGAATGGCCGCCAGCAGACGCTCGCGCTGGAGCCCGTCGGCAAGCTGGTGGAACCCTCGGCCCTCCTCGCCGATGAGGTTGGCGGCAGGGACCCTGACGTCCTCGAAAACGAGCTCCGCGGTGTCCGACGCGAGCATGCCGGTCTTGTCGAGCTTCCTGGCGATCTGCAGGCCCGGCGTCTCTCGCTCGACGAGGAACTGGGAGAGGCCGCGATGCCGTGGTCCGTCGTCCGATGTTCTCGCTGCCACGAAGTACAGGTCGCCGTATACACCGTTGGTAATGAACGTCTTGGCGCCGGTGATGACCCAGCCGTCTCCGTCGCGCCGGGCGCGCGTGGCTAGCCCCGCCATGTCTGACCCGGCTTCCGGCTCGGTGATGGCCAGGGCGCAGACAGTCTCGCCGCGTACGATTCCGGGCAGGTAGTGCTTCTTCTGATCCGCAGTGCCAAGCCGCGCCAGCCATGGTGATGACATGTCCGTGTGGACGACGACGCTGAATGCGACGCCTCCTGCGCCGCAGCGGGCCAGCTCCTCCGCAAGAACGACGGACATCGAGAAGTCAGCATCGGCCCCGCCGTATTCGGCGGGGTACTCTATCCCGAGCAACCCCAGCTCACCCATACGGCGAAAGAGCGTTCGGGGAATCTCGCCCTGCTCCTCCCATTCGTCGACGTTAGGGGCGATCTCTTCCTGGACGAAACGCCTTACGGTGCTCCGAAAAAGCGTGTGTTGTTCGTTGAAATGCATGGTCTTTAGGTTCGTCGTGCAGCTCTGGCCGTCATCACGTAAGGGCAGACCTGCGTGTCTGCTCGCGTCGCAATTCGCGTGGAGATGCGGGCGCACACGCAGGTGCGCCCCCTACCTAAGATCAGTGCCGTTTTCCTGGACGTTACCTAGGGTGAAAACTTTGGCGCATGACAATCGTCGAGCCCGAACGCGTCCTTCTCACCGTCTCCTGTAGCGGTCACGACGCGTTATTGCGGCCGTCGGCCCGCCTTTCGGTCGCGCTCGAGGTCGCGCAGCTCGGTCCTTCTGATCTTGCCGCTGATGGTTTTCGGGAGCTCGCCTGTGAACTCCACCTCCCGTGGGTACTTGTACGGTGCCGTCACATTTCGAACGTGCGCCTGAAGGTCGGCGACCAGGTCGTCCGAAGGCTGGTGGCTGGGGGTCAGCACGACGAACGCTTTGACGATCGTGCCTCTGATCTCGTCGGCGGCGCCGATGACTGCGGCTTCCGCGACGGCCGGGTGCTCCAGGAGTGCCGACTCGACCTCGAAGGGGCCTATGCGGTAGGACGCGCTGATTATGACGTCGTCCGCCCGCCCGACGAACCAGAAGTACCCGTCTTCGTCGAGGGTCGCCCGGTCGCCGGTGTAGTACCACCCGTTGCGGAAGCACCTGGCGTTAGCGTCGGGGTTCTTCCAGTAGCCGGGAAAGAGGCCGACCGGGCGTTCTGGCTCCACCCGGACGGCGATCTCACCCTCTTCGCCCGCGCGTAGCTCGCGGCCGTCCTGGTCGACAATCGCCGCTTGATAGCCGGGCGCCACTACGCCCATCGAACCCGGCTTGAACTTCAGGCCTGCAAATGCGGACACGAGCAGCGTCGTCTCCGTCTGTCCGTATGCCTCATATATGTGCCGGCCGGTGCCTTCACGCCAGACGTCGATCACCTCGGGGTTGAGGGGTTCGCCGGCCCCCAAACAGTGGCGCAGGGCCTTGGGCTGGAGGCTGTTAAGGTCTTCCAGCACGAGCATCCGGTAAGCGGTCGGCGGTGCGAAGAACGTCGTGATGGGAAATTTCTCGAGCATGCCGAGGGTTTCACCGGCATCGAACCTGCCACGGTGGTCCCATACGAAGATTGCCGCGCCCATGTTCCACGGCCCGAACAGGCAGGACCACGCGGCCTGCGCCCAGCCGGTGTCGGAGAGGGTCCAGTGCAGGTCGGTCGGCCGGTTGTCCATCCAGAACTTGCCGGTCGCGACGTGCCCTATCGGGTAGTTGGAGTGGGTGATCATGACCATCTTCGGGTAGCCGGTGGTACCAGAGGTAAAGTAGATCATGAGCGGGTCGGACGACGGGTTCCGCGGATTGGACAGGTCCGCAGACGCACTTTCTAGCAAGTCCTCGTACTGATGGTGGTCGCCCGATTCGC
>CAUZJF010000273.1:0-3716 GCA_963579975.1 Dehalococcoidia bacterium | reverse complement strand
CCCGGCGCCCATTCGTACCTGGACGGCGTCAGGTTCTGGAACCTAAAGTCTCCCAGGGAGTATGTGCGGATAGTACGGGAGATCGCCGCGCCGTCGGCGCTGGACGGACGTCCTGTGGGGGAGTTAGTGGGCGGTATGGCCGCAGTCGAGCGGAGCGAGACCATCGACAGACGCCTGGAGATGGCGGAGACGTTGATGATGGGCTTGCGACTGGACACCGGCGTGGTCTCGGACGAGTTCACCGCGCGCTTTGGTGAGTCTCCGTCATCGATCTACGGCGACGTCATCGACGAGCTCACGTCGGTGGGCCTGCTGGACGGCGCCGATGGATGTCTCAGGCTCACCGACCGCGGGCGCATCCTCGGGAACGAGGTCTTCGCCCGGTTTTTCTTGTAGATCCGGATGCCACGGGTTGACCTGTTCACGAGCGAGGCCGACGTGTTATAATATCCGCACTTGCGTTCTAATCCAAGATTCGATTGAAGCATCTTGAAAATTCGATTGGAGCACCTTGCAAATGAGAGTTGTGTTTCTTGAAGATGTCCAAGGAGTCGCCCAGGGTGGGGAGGTCAAGGAGGTCAAGAACGGCTTCGCTCGCAACTACCTGATCCCGATGAGCCTGGCGGTCCCCGCGACCCACAACGCGCTGCAGCGAGTCCAGGGGCTCGCGAAGCAGGCGGAGGTCGAGAGACTCAAGAGACTGAAGGATACCAGGGCACTGGCCGAGGAGCTCGACGGCACCCAGGTAAACATCGAGATGCGGGCAGGTGCAGGTGGCCAGCTCTTTGGCTCCGTAACCAACCAGATAATCGCTACCGAACTCTCCAGGCTCATGGACAGGGAGATAGACCGGCGAACGGTTGAGATGGCCGAACCGATCCGGGAGCTAGGGGTGTTCGATGTCAGCATTCGGCTGATGCCAGAAATAGAGGCCGGCGTGAAGGTGCTGGTATACGCCACCGGCACCGAGCCGGCTATGGTGGAGGAAGAGGCCGACGAGCAGGCTGAGACTTCCGCCGAAGACGTGCCCACGGTGGTAGAAGAGCCAGCCGAACCTGAGGACATCACCGAGGAATCCGAGGATTCGGAGACATCGGACTAGACCTCTCCCAGGGGACTCCCTCGCAGCGCGTGGTTTAGCGTAGCTCGCCGTGATCGATATACCACTAATTCTGGGGGAGTAACAGGGATTGTACGCCGAACGCCTTCCGCCCCATGACATAGACGCCGAAGAGTCGCTTATCGGTTCGATCCTAATCGACGGCGAAGCCCTCACCAGAATCACGTCGTTCCTTAAGCCTCGCGATATCTACAGCGAGAAGAACCGCTGGTGCTACGAGGCAAGCCTCGCCCTCTTCGACCGAAGCGAGGGGATCAACCAGGTGTCGGTCGCCCACGAGCTCTCGTTACAGGAAAGGCTCGAGGGCGTCGGCGGGCCGGCTTACCTATCCCATCTCGTCCAGGTAGTCCCCACTTCCGTCCATATCGAGCACTACGCCCGGATCGTCCAGCGCACCGCGCTCATGCGGCAGATCATCCACGCCGGTGGAGAGATCGCCGCAATCGGGTACGATGCGGGACCCGACGCTGACGCGGCGCTCAGTCGGGCCGAGGAGGCCCTGTTCAAGGTCCGCTCGGCCCGAGGCTCACGCGACTTTACCCACATCCGGGACGTGCTGGACGTCTACATGGAAGAGAGCGGGGCCATGCAGGGGCCCACCGCCGACCACCTCGCTCCCGTGGCGACCGGTTTCGCTGACCTGGACAAGCTGCTTGGAGGTGGGCTCCAACGCTCCGATATGATCGTGGTGGCCGCGCGTCCCAGCATGGGCAAGAGCACGCTGGCCTTCAACATCGCCCAGTACGCCGCCACCCGTGGCGCAGTCGTCGGTGTCTTCAGCCTCGAGATGGGCAGCCAGCAGATCGGCATACGCCTGCTTGCCAGCGAGGCCAACGTAGATAGCAATCGGTTGCGTCTGGGACTCATCAGCGACGCCGAAGAGAAGCGCCTGCTGGACGCCATCGGATCCCTGTCGGACCTGCCAATCTACATCGACGACACACCCATCCAGGGCATCGTCGAGATGCGCGGCAAGGCCCGCCGGCTTCAAAGCGACCGGGGCCTGGACATGCTGGTCGTAGACTATCTCCAGCTCATCACCAACAGTTCCTCATCCGGCTGGAGGTCCGAGAACAGAGTGCAGGAGATGGGCGAGATCTCCCGCTCCCTCAAGGGTCTGGCCAGGGATCTGGACATCCCGGTGCTGGCCTGCTCTCAGCTCAGCCGCGCTCCGGAGCAGCGCCCGAACCACCGGCCGCTGCTCTCCGACCTGCGTGAGAGCGGTAGTATTGAGCAGGACGCAGACGTCGTCGCCTTTATCTATCGCGAGGACGTCTACACCACCAGGGACGATTGGGAAAAGAGTCGGCCTAGTGAGCCCTACCCGGAGAAGATCGCGGAGCTGCTGGTCCAGAAACACCGCAATGGGCCCACCGGCAACGTCTTACTCTACTTTCGTGACAACGTGATCAGGTTCGAGAGCCTGCAGCCCCAGGCGCGCTCCAGGGAGTTTGCTTAGGATGGCTTTCGCGGGGTTCCCACGTCGCGTGCGGTTCACGCCGGTGCCCGGTCCTGTCTTCGGGCCGCTTCTGGAGCAGATAGACGACCTGTCCGAGCTCAAGTGCACCCTACGGGTTATCTGGGCGCTACACGAGAAGCGGGGCTATCCCAGGTTCGTGACCCTATCGGCGCTTCTTGCAGACAGGACCCTCGCCAGAGCTCTGGCCGATGGCAGCTCGCCCCATCGAGTGCGGGTGGAGGCCGCGCTGGCTCGCGCGGTCGAGCGAGGCACAATCGTGTCCGGGGCCGTCCAACTGGGCGACGGACAGGAGCGCATCTACATGCTCAACACCGAGGCGGACAGGAGCACCCTGACGGCTATCTCGAAGACGGACCTGTCTCTGAGACCGCTACAGACCGACGAGCCATGGGAAGACACCGATGAACGGCCCAACATCTTCGCCCTGTACGAAGACAACGTGGGCATACTCAGCCCAATGATGGCTGACGAGCTCCGAGACGCGGAGCAAGTCTATCCCGCCCCGTGGATCGAGGATGCTTTCCGCGAGGCCGTGACCCAGAACAAGCGCAACTGGCGATATATTGCCCGCATCCTCGAACGCTGGGAGCGGGAAGGTAGAGGCTATGGAGAATCTGGGAGACATACTAAAAAGGCTGGGTACTACTAGAAGCGTCTCCCGGGACGACCTGCCTCCGGACTTGCTCGAGTGTTCAGGGAACGGCAGCGGAGACTGCGAAGTCTGTGGAGGGCGGGGCTGGTTCACACCTGACGTGCCCGCCGGGCACGCGGACTTCGGTCAGTTGGTCACGTGCCAGTGCCGCCAAGACCAGATGGACCGGGAGAGTTCGGCCCGGCTCCTACGTTACAGCAACCTCGGCCACCTCACCAGATTTACGTTCGAGACGCTGAGCCCGGACGGAAAGTCCGCGGACCCGGAGGACCGTCGCGTATTCCGCGAAGCGTACGATACTTCGACCCTGTTCGCGGAACAGCCGGCCGGTTGGTTGGTGATCACGGGGCCCCACGGCTCTGGGAAGACCCACCTAGCTGCCGCAATTGCCAATCGCTGTATCGAGACGGGAAAGGCCGTCTTCTTCGTCCACGCCCCCGACCTTCTCGACCACCTGCGCGCCG
>CAUZJF010000272.1:0-3719 GCA_963579975.1 Dehalococcoidia bacterium | reverse complement strand
GTTCACGGCCGAGGCGATGTACCAGAACCTGGTCCGTTCAACCGATGGTAGAGTCGAAAGCGTTCACCTGGAAGCCTTCCCGGTCTCGAACCCCTCGAAGATCGACGCCAACCTCTCGGATGCGACGCGACTGGCCATGCGCCTTTCGAGTCTGGGTCGGGCCGCCCGCAGCAAAGCGGGAATCAAGGTGCGCCAGCCCATCGGGAAGGTACTGGTCAAACTGCGAAATCCAGGCGAGACGCCACTTCTGGAACAGATCGCGACCCAGGTACGCGAAGAGCTGAACGTCAAGGAGATCGCCGCCCTCGAGGACGAGGGGCAGGTCGCAAGCTTCGAGGTCCGCGTGGACATGTCGCAGGTGGGACCCAAACACGGCTCCTCGACGCCCAAGGTCCTTGCGGCCCTCAAGAGCGCGGACCAGGACCACCTCCACGATCAAGTCTCGCAGGGAAACTCCGTCGAGGTCGGCGGCTTCACTCTGGAGCCCGGCGAGATCATAGTCACGACCTCTGCGATAGACGGCTACGCCGTGGCGTCGGAGGATGGCTATACGGTCGCGGCCACCACCGAGATCACCGACGAGTTGGCCCTCGAAGGACTGGCCCGGGAGATGGTCCATCGCATACAGAACATGCGTAAGTCAGCGGGGTTCGAGATCGCCGACCGCATCGCCACCTACTACGACGGCCCCGAGCGGCTCGACGAGATGGTCGAGGCGCATAAGGACTACATTCTGGGCGAGACCCTCTCGGACGAGCTTACGAAGGCTGCCCCGCCCGACGGCGCATACACCAAGGAGCACGAAATGGACGGTCTGGACGTGACTTTCGCTGTGAAGCGTGTCTAGGAGTTCCGATGCCCGGTCGGTTCTTGGCAATGGTTGGCGTAGTGTTATGGCGTCGGAGTGATGACAGGTACCTCGTACTTCGACGTCCCGCAATGAGGGACCACGGTGCCGGAACATGGGAGTGTGTTACAGGCCGGCTCGAACAAAGAGAGAGCTTCGAGCAAGCCGTGAGGAGAGAATCGCGAGAGGAGCTGGGCCTCGACGTGCGAATCGAGTTTATCGTCGGGACCACCCACTTCTACCGGGGAGACAAGGTCCCTGAAAACGAAATGGTCGGAGTCAGCTTCGGCTGATCGATAGAGGACTCAACTATTATACGACTGAGTGACGAGCACTCCGAGCATCGCTGGGTGACTCCGTCGGAAGCGGAGGCGATGTTCACCCGCGACCATCGGCTGAGCAGCTTGATAGCCCGAATCGAGCGTATTCGCGGCCTCATGCCAAAGGAGCTGCGCCGTCTTCACTGGGATGGGGATTTCGAAGCGAGGCCAGCCAGACCTACCGACCTCTAGCGGCGCTGTTAGGCCATAATCCCAAGGCGAGTTACTAACGCTCGGCCAGCGTGATAGTAGTCGTGTCGACGCGGGCGTTCCGGACGTACTCTACGTTGACCTCGTCTCCAACCTCGTACCTCCACAGCAGGTCGAGCCACGTGGAAACGTCCGGCGTCGGTATGCCGTCCATCTTGGTAACGACGTCTCCGAGCCTGATTCCGGCTTCGAACGCGGGCCCGCGAGGGGTTAGTGACGTAACGAGGACTCCCTCGAGGACGCCTAGCTGGAAGTGGGACGATATTGCGGGAGTGACGTCGTCGCCGTCGAAGCCGATGAGAGGTCGGACGACCCGGCCGTACTCGATAAGGCTCTCGATGACCGGGACCGCGTCGGTGGCGCTGACCGCAAAGGCCA
The DNA here is from genome assembly GCA_963579975.1 of Dehalococcoidia bacterium. Classification (GTDB taxonomy): domain Bacteria; phylum Chloroflexota; class Dehalococcoidia; order Lucifugimonadales; family CAUZJF01; genus CAUZJF01. The sequence continues at coordinate 1,964 of CAUZJF010000272.1, read as the reverse complement.
TGCCCGCCGCCTGACGTAGTATCGCCTGGTTGATGCCGACGACTTCGCCGTTCAGGTTCACCAGCGGCCCGCCGCTGCTCCCATCGTTCATCGCGGCATCGGTCTGGACCAGGTTGTAGAACCACTGTCCGGTCTCGGTCTGAATCGTGCGGCCCAGGGCGCTGATTATACCGACCGTCAGCGTCAGTCCCCCCTTGAGAGAGAGGGCGTTCCCAAGACTGACAACCCACTCCCCAACCCGTAGATCATCCTCACTCGCGAACCTGGCCACGGCAAGGTCCGAGGCCTCGATCTTAATCAACGCCAGGTCCGTCACGTCGTCCAGTCCCACGACCCTACCATCGTAGGTCTGGCCATCGACATGTACTTTGATGTCCCTGGCGCCCGCGACTACGTGATAGTTCGTGACCACGTATCCTTCGGGGCGTACCACTATCCCGGAGCCCGCACCTTCGTCCGTAAAATCCGTGAAAACACCCTGGAATACCGTCTCGACTGAGATGGAGGCGACCCACGGCTTGACGGCCTCGGCGATGTCCGCGATTGGAGGCATCGAAGCGAGGGCGGCCACCGGTGGTGCTTGAGTATCCTGTTGGACGGCCGTCGCAATCGGGGTAGGAGGCGGTGACGGCTCGTCGAACAGGAACAACGCCGTCGCTGAGGGTTCAGCTGTAGGTGCCGGCTCGCTATTGCCACAGGCCAAGCCCGAGGCGATTACAGACGAACACAACAAGGCGCCTAGCAGGACGCGGCGTGAGACTCTAAGCCATCCTCGGGGCGTCCACGATTCGGAGCCTGACCCGCGAAAACCCCGTCCAGAGGAGCTTGAGAGTCGGTCGTTCGATTTCGATACTGGCAGCGTAGGCAGCGTACCTCGACGTAACTAGGGCCCCGAATAGGACGATGATAGCTGAAACGTATACCCAGGTCAAGAAAGCGAGTATTGCTCCGACCGAGCCATAGACCACGCTGTAGTGCTCTAGCGCGAAGTTCTTCAGGTACCAGATCATGCCAAGATTAGCCGCATCGAACGCCAGGGAGGCGAGCAACGCGACAGGCCAGGCATGCTGGATCTTGACGGAGGTGTTTGGCAGGAACGTATACAGAAACAAGAAGGTCCCGAACGCCAGCGCGGGGAACAGCAGATTTTCCGACAGCCTCCATACCAGGTCACCGAAGATTGGAGACTCCGGCGCCACGACTCTGGTAATTTCCTGGATCACGGCCAGTACCAGCGGCGAGAAGAGCACGAACAGCATGACGACGCCGGCTCCGAGGACCAGCGCGAAGTCAATCAAGCGTTCTTTGAGGAAGGGCCGCGGCGTCTTGATGCCCCACGCGGCGTTGATGCCCTTCCGTATGGCCCCGAAAACGGCCGTCGCCGCCCACAGAAGGCCAAACACGCTGGCTATACCGGTGATCGCCCTAGCGCTGACGATGCCCTGGACTTCCCGGCTGACGAACTCGCTGGACACGGGAAACACGTCGGCGATCTTTATCGCTAGGTCGAGTTGCTCCTGCTCGGCGCGGGGGCCCAGCACGAATCCAATACCGGAAATGACCGCCAGCGACAACGGGAATATCGAGAACAGCGTGTAAAACGCAACAGCCCCCGCTATGTAGGGACCATTCTTAGTGAGGAAGTCGTTTACGGTGTCCCAGCAGAAAAGCAGGAACCTGATTGCAATCACGAACTCACCCCGAAGGAATCACCAATGGCGACGACATGATTCCTGCAATGCAATTCCCGAATCCGTCCATCCCGCCGGATAGTACCTAACATCCACTATATCTGTCAAGCTACAAACGTATCCTTGTGATAGGTCAGTGATTGTGACACCCCTTAACTGTTCAGCGGAAATGTCACCATGGAGACAATCACGTTGAACAGGAAAGAGCCGCAGCGGGTCATGGTCTTGAATCGGATGGAGAGTAGAGAGCCGCCGGCCGCCGCATGCGGTCAG
>CAUZJF010000271.1:0-3730 GCA_963579975.1 Dehalococcoidia bacterium | reverse complement strand
AAGCTACTGGAGACCGCAGCATTAAAGCTGGACTAAGATCTGACCGGAGTCCCATTGCCGAAACGTGTACCTACTGGTAATCCAGAACCTGTCCGGTGACGATTTCCGCGGTTTGAGTAAAATACTAAGGCCCCTGAGATTCCCAAACCCGAAAGGTCCCCAGAAAAGGCATTGCGGAGAAAGCCCGGGACGTTGGCGTTACGAGCCATCAGCTCCTAGTCTTTGCTGGTGACCCAATCAACCCCGTTGAGAACTATCTTCTGGAATTCGGGGGTCTCGAAGCTGAGGCCGTTGTGTCCCAGCAGCGTGACATACACCCGCCCGCTACCGAACATTCGCGTCCAGCCAAGCGGGAACGTCCCGCCCGGCATCGGTATCTGTTCCCCCTGCGGATTGTTACGTGCGTAAGTACCCTCCTCGAATTCGGAGGTAACGAATACGTCGTTTCCCTCCTTATATTCGATGTTCATGTAGAGCTCGTCATTGGTCATGAAGTCCGAAATGCCCTGAGCGCCGGGATGATTGAGGTCCTTCACGTCGACGTTAAACTGGCCATAGGGCGGATGGAAACTTTTTCCCATTACCCAGCCGCCGCCGGTGATGTCGTAGTACTCAGGCCAGTCGTCAGAAGCGCAGCCGGATATATGTAAACACACGAAGCCCTTGCCGTTCTTGATGAAGTTCGTCATGCCGGTCTGCTCGGCTTTAGTCATGTGGTTGTCACCCGCCCTGAGGGTGTTGAAGACCAGGGCGTCGTATCCGCTCGTTCCGGCAGCATCGGCAAGAACGCTGGCGTCTTCGGTGACCGTTGCCTCGTGGCCCGCGTCCTTTAAGAATCGCTCCAGGACAGGCGTGGACTCCTCGTAGGGATGCCGTCCACCGGAAATCACAAGTAGGTTCATGAGATGCCTCCAATCGTTACGAAAATTAGCCTGAGAAAAGGAACGCGCCGAATTGCCAGTTGGTGCCCGCGTAGGTGGTTAACCTCCCATGTGGTAGATTCGCGGCACCTGCCGCCACCGTCACAGGCTTCGGACAACTCTGTCACTCATGTGACCCTCCATTCCGCTGTGCTCTTCCGTTTGCGGGCCGACCGCGTGTTTCCTTATAACCACTGGCGAAAGTCTCCGTTTCTGTTTTAGGGATAAGCCATCCGTTGTTCACCTTCTCGCCCTTCAGCTTGCCCAGACGGCACAGACGTTTGATCGTCTCCGTGTGGAGGCCTAGGACGGAGGAGGCTTCTGCGGTAGTTAGGAAGTCTCTGAACATAGGTGGTTATTACTCTCCCAATATATTTGATGCGCGTACGCTGCAATAATAGCTTCGATGAAAGGTTTTGTCATCCCCGAACCCTCGAACCGCCATTCGAACCCCTGGCCTCTTCCTGAGCCGTACCTGAGTGATAGCTGAACTCAGGTACGGCTCGAATGGTTTCCAAGCGTACAACACACACACCACAGTCGCCTCAGATCACCTCTCATCTGTGTGCTGCTGGCCGCAACGTAGCCCACAGATGAGAGGTGGCCTGGGGCAGTGATGTCATGTGTATGTGTCGTGCACCTGGAAACCGTTCGAACCATTCGAACACTTTTCTAACTCAGCTACGATTCAGCTACAAAGCTAGGGTTCGAATAGGGGTTCGACGGTTCGAAGGTGACAAGACCTTTCCCCGAATATATTATTGCTACGTATCCAGATTAAACGAAGACGTTGCCAACGACGCGTGGGAGAATGTCCGAAGCCGTCTATGCGGCGGGCGCTGCTAAGACTGGTCCCTGTCGCAGGCATCTAGACATCGGACGAACGAGACCGCCGTCCGATCAACCTTGTTGGGAGAGACGCTATGCCTTTCGACGTTGTAATCAAGTATGGAACCGTCGTGGACGGTACGGGTGGACCTCGCTTCACCGCCGACGTCGCGATCGACAAGGGAAAAATAGCGGCCGTGGGCGACCTGAGTGATGCGGAGGTCGGTCACTCCATCGACGCGACCGGTCAGGTGATCTCTCCCGGCTTCATCGACATGCATAGCCACTCGGACGTCACGATGCTCGACGACCCCGGCGGCGAGAGCAAGGCCTTCCAAGGCGTCACCACCGAGGTGACCGGCAACTGCAGCTACACCCCCTACCCTGCCGGCGCCGCAGGCATGGAGACGTTGCGGGCCGCGATGGGCGCGACGCTCAGATCCAGGGCACCATGGACGTGGTCGACACTGGACGGCTGGGCCGAGACAACCGAGGCCGCAGGTGTGAGTCTGAACCTGGCGCCGTTGGTGGGCCATGGCGCGCTGCGTGTGGCCTCTGGAGCGACGAAGGACCGGCCGTTGACGGACGACAATCTGGCCGAGATGCGACGGCTCGCTGCGGAGGCGACGGAGCAAGGTGCCTTCGGGCTATCCACCGGCCTGACCCTGGCGCCGTCGATGTACGCCGAGACCGACGAAATCGTGTCAGTGGTAGAGGCCATCTCTCCGTACCCGGAAGCTTTCTATGCGACCCACGCGCGGGTCTGGGCTGGATGGCAAATCAAGGCTCTAGAGGAGGCCGCCGAGATCGGCCGGAGGGCCGACGTGGCGGTCGAGTTCTCCCACATCGCCATCGTCGACCCGCAGGTGTACGGGCAAGGCGAGCAGATAGTCGAGGTGATCGAACGGGCCCGAGCCGGTGGCCTCGACATGACCTGCGACGTCTACCCGTATACGGCGGGCGCGTCGGGTCTGTACCAGATGCTGCCCTCATGGTTTCAGGACGGAGGCGTCGATGCCATGCTCGTCCGGCTCCGGGACCCAGCCCACCGGAAGCGCGCCTTCGACGACATGGCTGGCGGGTGGTTCCGCGGCCTGCCGTGGACGTGGGACAAGATGTTCATCACCTACGTCGGCTCAGAAGCGAACCAGGGAGTTGTCGGCCGTAGCCTGGACGCCATCGCCGAGGACCTAGGCGTCGACCCGCGGGAGGTCATGCTGTCGCTGATCGACGAGGAAAACAACGAAGTCGGCATCATCTGCCATAATCGCATCGAGAGCGACCTGCGCTTCTTCATGCGGTACGAACACACAATGATCGGCTCCGATGGGCTGGCCATCTCCCCTACTGGACCGTGGGGCAACGACAAATCTCACCCACGTTTCTACGGTTGCTACCCCCGCATCCTGGGCCGCTATGTCCGCGACGATGGTGTACTTTCCCTCGAGTCCGCCATCTACAAGATGAGCGGCTTCCCGGCAGCGCGTCTGGGGTTGAAAGACCGAGGCCGAGTCGCCGATGGGCTGGTGGCCGACCTGGTCATCTTCGACCCCGAAACGGTAATCGACCACGCCACCTTCGAGCACCCGCAGCAGCTCAGCACTGGGGTGAGCCACCTCTTCGTCAACGGCGCCGCCGTGATCTCCTACGGTGAACACACAGGGGCCAAGCCAGGCCGCGTCCTTCGCAGAGGCGGGTAGCTCGCAGCAGGGCAGATTGGACCCGCTGGCCGTGTCCTTGATGCTCCCGGTGATGGTCATGGCGCTGGGGCTCATCTCAGACAGCGGACCGGCTGCTAGGCCGTAGCCCCTGTCTATACGGCCCCCAGAGGCAGACTCATGCGGGGTGGTGGGTGGAGCTTAACGGCGAGGAGTCCCATTGGGGATTACGTACAACGAGAGGATAGGGAGATAAATTTCAAACTCACAATATCATTCCTTCTCCCCACAGCATTTAGGAATTAGACCATGTGGGAAAAGACA
>CAUZJF010000270.1:0-3733 GCA_963579975.1 Dehalococcoidia bacterium | reverse complement strand
GTACTCCGCGCGTCGACCCTCGCGAACCGCTCTGGCTCTCGGTGGTCACGATCCTGTTCTGTCTGGGCGAGGGTGCCCTGATCACGATCGTTCTCATCGACTTCCGCGCCGACCTGTTCGCGGCGACCTCCTGGCTGGCCGACCGTACGCGAGACCTCTTTACCTTTTCAATGCAAGGTTGGGACGTCCCGTTCGTCACCGACAGTCTCTGGAGGGTGCCGATGCCGGTCGCGCTCGAGCAGGTCTGGATGGCGGTGATCGTCTCGGCTACGGTATTCACGCTGCTGGGCATGCTGATCACCGCACGCAAAGCGACGGTCGCCCTCCTCGAGGTGACCTACACCTAGTCGGGTCCGTTCAAACGGCGCAAGGCAGACACCCTTACCCGCCTCGGCCACCTGCTCTCCGAGTAAAACTCGCCGCTCCGGCTCCCGCTGAGTGTCCGCCTCAGCGTATCCTCTTGCTCGATGCCAAAGTACACACTGTCTCGAAAGGGCGCTGACAAGCACGCGCTCTACGAATGCTCCGTTCAGGAACCATCGTTCGAGGTCGACCTTGCCGTTCGCCAGTACAAGAAGCGACGAGGTAAGCGGCCGCTCCTGCTGCGGGAAGACTTCTGTGGCACTGGGGCCAACGCGTGCTCCTGGGTGCAGGCACACCCGAAGGCGCGGGCCATCGGGCTGGACCTAGACCGGCCGACGCTGGACTGGGGACGCACGCACAACGTCACGCCACTGGGCGATGCGGCCGACCGCGTCGATCTCCGCCAGCAGGATGTGAGGACGGTGACCACGCCGCGAGCCGACATCATTCAGGCGTTTAATTTCTCCACCTATCTCTTTTTCCCGGTGGCCGAGCTCATCGCGTACTTTCGCTGCGTACGGCGCAGTCTTGCCCCGGGTGGCATCGTCATGGTGGACGGCTACGGCGGGTGGGACAGCCAGAAGCAGCTGACCGAGCGTCGAACGATCAAGACCCCCAAGGGGACGTTCGGATACGTATGGGAGCAGGCAGACTTCAACCCCATCGACAACCGTGCCCTGTGCTACATCCACTTCGAATTCAAGAATGGAAAGAAGATGAAGCGGGCGTTTACCTACGACTGGCGGATCTACTCGCCCGTCGAAGTCCGTGACGCCATGGCGGCAGCTGGATTCCGGAACATCGACGTACTCTGGGACGTAGACGAAAGCGGCGCGGTCACCAACTACACGAAGGCCACACGGGCCGAGAACTGTCCCGGCTGGCTCGTGTACATCGTCGCTGAACGCTGAACAATGAAGAACGAGAAGCGGCGACACCGTGAAGACGCTCGACCGGTGACTTCACAATTTTGCACAAAGGCCCTACACTTGAATGTCATCTCTTGCTTGAGGGTCGAGCGATGAGCAGCCAGATACGACCAGCTGAACCGAACCCCAAGCCAATCGTGGCGCATGTGCCGATCGAGCGACGCCTCTTCGTCGGGGACCGCCGCGCCATCTGGCGAGGCAGCCGACGAGACGTCGACTGGATCAAGCATTTCGAGGATAAAGCGCTCCAGCGTCGCGACGCGTCTTAGGTTAAACCAGCGCCTCCCCCCTGCATCAACCGAGCACTCAGCTCGGTCGGAACGACATCACGAGATAGGCGCCGGCCGCCGCCATGACGACCCCCAGGTAGAAGATCGGTGAGGGGCTGTTCTGTGGCGGGTTGTAGAGCATCGCGACGAAGGTGCTGACGATCGGTGCTCCGGCGAACACCAGCGGTGGAACCACGGTTGGGCGCCCGCCATTGACCAGCGCAAGTACGATCCCCAGTGCACCCAAAGCGCCGAGGATACCAGCGCCGAGCGTGAAGCCGACGCCGCCTGGGGTGAACAGGTCCCAGGTCCCGGCTCGCGCGATCATGACGCCGGGCACGGTGATCGCCACGAGCACGTACGCCACCCCCACCATCAAGAACGCGTGAACACCGCTCCCGCCGAGTGCTTGCGTCCCTTTGTGAAGGGTCGGGACATAGGTGCCCCAGCTCAGCACCGTGAGAATGACGAACGGCAACCACTTGCTCATCTCTGCTCTCCTTCTGACGTCGCGCGGACTCTCTACATCTAGCGCCTACGTCGATTCGTGCTAAAGACTGCCTGTTGGCGACCCCGTCGGTCAATCCCAAGCCCCGAAAATGACGTAGAGCCCAAGAACCGCGGCGTTGGCCAGCAGGCACAGGCCACCCACGACGATCACGCCCCTGCGAAGAGCGAGAATCCCTGCCCACACCCCGAGACCGCCAAAGGCGACGACGACCCAGACGTTGAGAAGCGGCATAGCGTGGAATAGGTGGAGGCCGGACTCGTGGAGTACGACGGCGGCGGGCCCGACGATTGAACCGACCATCGCCGAAGCGATTCCTGGGCGGAATAGCGACCTCGGTCGTCTCACGACGTACCGGCGGGGTGGCCGGCCGGGCGCTCGGCACACACCAGTTTTTGCACCGCGTTGATGAGCTGACGCTCGGTGAACGGCTCGATGAGACATCCCATTCCGGTCTGCGTGACCACCTCGAGTCTCGGGTTCCACGAACCTGTGATGAAGAGAACGCGCAGGTCAGGTATGACTGCCCGGAGCTCCAGGGCGAGCGCGATCCCATCCTGCCCTGGCATGTAGACGTCCGTGATCAGCAGGTCGATGGCCTGCCCGTATCGTCGACCGATCTCGAGCGCCTTTTGGCCTTCGGACTCGGTAATCACTACCACCCCGTCCTTGGTAAGAAAACGGGTCACGATCGCCCGAACGGACCTGTCGTCATCCACCAGAAGCACGGTCAGCGGCCGAAAGGGATGGTGACTCGCCATACAGGGGGAGGGAGCAACCTGCAGGCCAGTGGGCAACCTGACCGATGGCGACAGCTGGATCATCTCTAAACCATTGAACCTGCTTAAGTTGTTGTCTGTCTGCCTTCTTGGACGCTGAACCAACGCCTGCAGATAACCTGCGCATAACTGACCGAAACCGTAAGGAGTTACACAGATATGCGTACAGGTGCCGGGCTGTGCCCGTCGGTTCGCGCAGGGCCTGGCCGACGGAACGGCGCTCCCACTAGAGGCGCCGGTGTTACAATCCCTCCGCTGAGCGCCCTTGACGGCGCGCGCTACCTCCAATCGCCAGGCGATGTCGGTTCCGTTCCGTTACACCTTAGTGCTCATCGGGTTAGGCGCCACCCTGGTCGGTCCGGCCTGGGCGCAGGACCAGCCCGACCCCGAGCCACAGCTCCCCGAAATCTTCAAAGAGGCGATCCCTCTGTACACGTCGGCGTTGGGGCCATTTCATCGGCCCATCTCCTCGACCAACGAGACGGCACAGGCCTACTTCGATCAGGGCTTTCAGATGATGTACGCCTTTGCCAAGATCGAGGCGGTCCGGTCGTTCCGGGAATCGTGGAAGGCCGACCCGGACTGCGCGATCTGTTATTGGGGCGAAGCGTGGGCCTGGGGCTCATACCTCAATGGGCCGATCCGAGAAGACGACGCCCCACATGCCTATGCGGCTATCCAACACGCGATTCGCCTCGCACCCAGCCATGCCACGGAGAAGGAGCGAGCCTTCATCGCCGCGATGAGCGTACGCTACGTGGAAGCCTACGACCCGGACAACCGGGTCGAACAGGACCGGGCCTACGCTGACGCCATGAGGGTCGTGGCCGAACAGTATTCGGACGACCTCGACGCCGTCGGTCTCTATGGCGAGGCGCTCTTCCT
>CAUZJF010000269.1:0-3743 GCA_963579975.1 Dehalococcoidia bacterium | reverse complement strand
GGCCAGAAGCAACGGCGGCATCGAGGGCCACAAGTAGAACAGCGAAGTCGGCCAGATTTCGAAGTACCAGAAGTTCGGTAAGTCGAACGCAAGGGAGGCGAGGATCCCCGGAAACAGGAAGCGCGTGATCGAGCTATAACGCACGCCCACGGCCACCCCGACACCTACGCCCATGCTCGCGCGCATCACCACGGCCAGCACGAACCAGCCGAACGACCAACCCAGGCCGTAGGCGACGACCGCTACGATCGTGCTTTCCACCAGAGCGAGCCCAGCCAGGGTTATCAGCTTGGAGGCCAGGTACTCGGAGGGTCGCAGCGGTGAGACCATCACGACGCTGAGCGTGCCCTCACTCCGCTCCAGCAAGAGCAGCACGCCCACAAGAAAGACCGTCGTCAGGCTTACGCCATACATGGCCAGCACCGGCATGAAGAACTCCAGCTGTTCGGGCGTGACCACAGAGCGGATCGCAAGGGCCAGTCCGAGAGTGGCACCGAGGACGATCAAGTACACCCTGTGGCGTACCTGGAGAGTCGCATCCAGTCGAAGCGTGCTGGCTAGCCGACTCACGCGAGTTGCCGGCCGGTCACGCGAATGAAGATGTTCTCGAGCGAAGTCTCCTGGGTGTGGACCGTCTGCAGGGACGGCTCGCGTAGGGCCGTCAGAAACTCCTGGTTCTCGGCGAGACCTTCCAGCGGAAAGTCGCGCTTCTCAAGTGCTCCGTTGAGGTGATATTCCACGCGCACACGCCGCTCACCGTAGCGGACCTTCAGCTCGCGCGGAGCGTCGATCAGCGCGATGCGCCCGTCGATCAGGAACGCCACGCGATCACAAATCTCGTCGGCCGTCGTCATGTCGTGCGTGGTGAGGAAAACCGTTGCTCCGCGCTCGCGGTGCTCGATGATCAGGTCCTTGATACGCCGTGCGCTGAGCGGGTCGAGCCCCGTGGTGGGCTCGTCGAGGAAGAGCAGCTTCGGGCGGCAAAGAATCGCGCGGGCAAAGCTCAAACGCACCCGCATACCCTTCGAGAAGCGGTCGACACGTACGTCGGCTTCCTTGAGCAGATCGACCTGCTCGAGCAAGTGGTCCAGATTCTCGGTCTCGCCCCGATACAGCGAGGCGAAGTAGCTCAGATTCTCGCGCGCGGTGAGGCGGCCGAAATGGACGGGGAGTTCGAAGCCAACCCCGACCTGCTCGTACAGCTCAGAGCCCCAGTCGCGCGAGTCGCGTCCGAGGACGTTTACGTTGCCGGTGTATTTGCGCAGCAAGCCGATGAGTACCCTCTGGGTCGTGCTCTTGCCCGCGCCGTTCGGTCCCAGGAATCCGAAGATCTCGCCGTCTCCTACAGAGAACTCGAGATCGTTCACCGTCGGCTCCTTCGCAGCGGGGTAGGTGAAGACCAGTCCCTTCACGTCGATCATGGCTCAGGTCCGCCAGGGGATTGTGTTCCTGGAGTGCTAATGCTCCAGGGTACTCTTGTACTAGCGTATAGGAGGACAATATGGCCTCGTCCACGTCATCGTGGAGATGTTCTAGGTCGTAACTCGAAGAGCCAGAGATCTCCCGACGTGACCAACTCCTGCAGCGTGGCGGGGCTATTGCCATACTTTCGGCTCCGTTCCGCCAACACACCCGACACGATCTCAGGCTCCTGGATCCTCACCAACTGGCGTTCGTAGAGTTTGCCGTCCACGCGCAGGATGGCCCGGCCATCCTCTTCGGCTTCTGTGGGCCAATGTTTCCAGAGTTTGCCCCGGATCGTGTTCATGTAGCGCGAAGGAATGAAGATCCGCCCTTCGTGCTCCATGACATAGGTGGTGCGTGAACGTGCTGGGTCCAGAAGCTGGAATTCGATCGTGGGATACTCTCGCAGGAAAGCCCAATCGGGCTCTTCGGACCCGCGCTGCCACTCACCCGTTTCAAATGGGCCGCCGGCAATGATCGCCAAGGGGCCATCGTGGAATCGAGTCGCCACAACAACGCCGACCACCACCAACACGAACGCCAGGATCAGACCGCCCAAACCGCCCAGAATTCGCCATCTCTTCCCAATGGGAATCCTCATACCAAATTTCCTCCCGCGCTCAGCTGCTCACGTGCAAGCAACTGGGACGAATACGAGTTCTAGACCCTCTGGTCTTTCCGCTTACCGCGCTTGAACAACAGACCTGCTAAGATCGCCTCGGCCCAGAAGCCGAGCATCACCGCGATATGTATACCCGACACTTTCAGACCGTGCCACCATCGGGTTATTGCTTGCGTTTGTCACCAAGCGGGAGGAGATTGCTCGCTTCGCCAAAGTCATCGGGAAGAAGGCTGAGGAAGATGCCGTGATCTGGATTAGTCTGCGCTTCGGTTTCGGCGCTCCGAGTTCATAAAGAGGAAGAAATGAAATCCATGCTTAGACGTGTGACTTTGAATACGCCGCTCGCGGCGCTGGTGATGTTGTATGCAACCGGGGCATGCGGACAGCAGCAGGTATCACTCGATGAGATCACACTTCCACCCGGTTTCAGCATCGAGATCTACGCTGAAGGCCTATCCAGCCCCCGAGCCATGACGCTCACACCGAACGGGACGTTGTTCGTGGGCACCCGCGGCGCGCGGGGTGCGTCAGAAGGCGGTCAGGTATACGCAATCCTGGATCGCGACAACGACCAAAAGGCGGACGAAGTCATCACGATTGACGCCGGTTTGAATACACCGAATGGCGTGGCATTCCGAGATGGCTCGCTCTACGTGGCCGAGATCGACCGGATCCTGCGTTATGACAGGATCGAATCACGTCTCGAAAACCCGCCCGAGCCTGTCGTGGTCAACGACACGTATCCCTCGGACCGGATGCACGGCTGGAAGTTCATCGCATTCGGTCCGGACGATAAGCTCTACGTGCCGGTCGGTGGCCCTTGCAACGTGTGTGATCGGGAAGACGAAGAGCCTCGGTACGCTTCGATCACTCGAATGAATCCGAACGGCGGTGATCTGGAAGTGTTCGCGAGCGGGATTCGTAACTCCGTCGGGTTCGACTGGCATCCGGTCACGAACGAGCTATGGTTTACAAGCAATGGGCGTGACGGGTTAGGCGACGAGACGCCACCTGACGTCCTCAACCGGGCGGATCGCCAAGGGCTGCATTTCGGTTTTCCGTTTTGTCATGCCGGAGATCTTCCGGATCCGCAGTTCGGGGACTCGAGACGTTGCAGCGAGTTCGCGCCTCCAGCGCTCGATCTCGGACCCCACGTAGCCGCCTTGGGGATGCGCTTCTATACCGGCGACATGTTTCCTGAGCGGTATCGGAACCAGATCTTCATCGCCGAGCACGGGTCGTGGAATCGTAGCCCGGCTGCAGGCCATACCGGGTACCGGCTGACGGTCGTACACCTGAACGGCAATCGCCCCGTCGAATACGAGGTCTTCGCGGAAGGTTGGCTTCAGAACGACAACACCGCGTGGGGAAGGCCCGTGGACGTGCTGGTGATGCCGGACGGGGCGTTGCTATTAGCTGACGACGGGGCGGGGGTGATTTATCGGATCAGCTATTCAGGGTAGAGCTCGCGAACACTCTACTGAACCTGGAAAGTAATCGGAAGCTGAATCCAGACCTGGACGACTTTGTCCCGGCTCAGAGACTCTGCTGTCCAGCACCGTGCCATCTTCGGAAATGAAGAACCACATGACCACGCGTGCGGACAACAATCGAACCTGTATCGAGCGGGTCCACGTGGTCTCTGGACGCGGGAAGA
>CAUZJF010000268.1:0-3746 GCA_963579975.1 Dehalococcoidia bacterium | reverse complement strand
ACCACCGAGTGGCGCGACGAGCAAGACTGGCCGCTCGCCAGGACCCAGTTCACACCTTACTACTTCCACAGCGGGGGCGAGGCCAACTCCCTGCAGGGCGACGGCGGACTATCTCTGGAGCCGCCGGCCGATGAGCTGCCGGACCACTACGTCTACAACCCGGCGTTCCCGGTCCCGACGAGAGGGGGCAACACCTGCTGCAACCCGGAGCTGGTGCCCTGGGGAGCCTACGACCAACGGCCCCTCGAGTACCGTACCGATATCCTCGTCTACACATCCGAGCCTCTGGCGGAGGATCTGGAGGTGACAGGGCCCATGGTTGTGAAGCTGTACGCCAGCACCGACGGCCGCGACACCGACTTCACCGCCAAGCTCGTGGACGTACATCCGGACGGCTATGCTGTAAACCTGTGCGACAATATCCTCCGCGCGCGCTACCACGAATCGCGGGAGTACCAGAAGCTGCTGGAACCTGGGGAAGTCTACGAGTTCACCATAGACCTGTGGGTCACAAGCAACGTCTTTTTCAAGGGTCACCGCATCAGGGTGGACATATCCAGCAGCAATTTCCCCAGGTTCGACCGGAACCCCAACACCGGCAACGAATTCGGCCGAGACGCCGAGCTGCGCGTCGCGCACCAGACTGTCCTACATGACCGCGCGCACCCCTCGAACATCGTCCTACCCCTGATACCGGCACAATCGGCCCCCGCCTAGCATGCCTCGCATGCCTCTCCTTCCATGCTTACAGTCCATACCCGACGGGATACCCTCCTACCTACCGACGCCGCTGTGGCCCGTTTCCTACCCCCTGGAGAGAAATGGACCCTAATGACCCCTGAGGAGATGGGACCGGTCGGATTGGCGGTCATCGGGGCCGGTGCGATTGGCAGAAAGCACGCAGAGCTTATCGCTGCACACAGCGCCTGTTCGCTCGTGGGTATCTGCGATGTCGATCCCAGTCGGAGTTCGATCGCCGGGCAGCTCGACGTCCCGTTCTACGAGGACATCGAAGAGCTACTTGAGCGCGAGAGGCCGCAAGGCGCCGTTATCTCGACCCCCAACGGAGATCATGCATCCGTCGCCGCGGCCTGCACGCAACGGTCGGTGGACATTCTGATCGAGAAGCCGATAGCCGATAGCATGGAGGCAGCACATCGCATCGGCCAATTGGCCGATGACACGGGAATCCAGGTCTTGGTCGGCCTTCACCGGCGCCATAGTCCGTTCATTAAGGAAGCGCGCTCCATCGTCAAGGGTGGTGCGCTCGGTAAGCTCGTAGCCGTTTCCATGTTGTGGGTAGTGCTAAAGCCTGCTGACTACTACGAGGTTGAGTGGCGGCGGAAGCGTCCCGGCGGCGGGCCGACGCTCATCAATCTAATCCATGAGCTCGACAGTCTGCGCTTCATCTGCGGCGAAATACGCCAAGTCTACGCACAATCGAGCTCGGCAGTACGAAAACTTGACGTCGAGGACTCCCTGGCCATCTCGCTTTCGTTCCAGAACGGGGCCGTTGGGTCGGTCTTGGCTTCGGATGCGACGCCTTCCCCCTGGTCGTACGAGGCGACCACTCATGAGAATCCGGACTATTTTTCAACGGAGGAGAACTGCTATCTCTTTCTCGGTACGTTGGGTTCACTGGCCTTCCCGCGAATGGAGTTGTGGCACTACCCCGATGAAGACAGATCGGGCTGGCAGTATCCGATGATAAAATCACATAACATGGTGGCCCAGGCTGACGCTCTGACGTCTCAACTCGAGCATTTCTGCCGTGTGATCAGACAAGAGGAAGAGCCGATCGCGGACGCCAGGGAGGGCACTCGATCGCTGTCCGTGGCGCTTGCGGTGCTGGAATCGATTCAGCGTCAAGTCCCGATAGCACTGCCGACGACCTGACCGCCGCCTACGCGCCCGTACGGACCTGCTCTCGAACATACTTCCCCCCAGGCACTCCTAGAAGCGACGCGCTCGTGTGAGGAGCGCACAACCTTGCGTCCCTAGAACGCCATCTGCCATCGGGCGCGGTCTAGGAGGCTACGGGAAAAGGGTGTGTCCCGATGTATCGGGACCGGGAGTCTGAGGGCCTGCCCTGTCCGACATACTTACAATGAACGTGTCGGACTCCGACCCCTCGGAGAGCATCGTCGAAGGGGTGTCCCTCAGATACAAATTCTTCCCCCTTCCTGGTCAGAGCCTGTCCTGAGTCAGCCGAAGGAAAGGGGGCCAGGGGGATGGTCGTCCCGACCCGTCAGGATTCAGCAACCTGCTAGCGCAACGCCGCGGGATTGACGACGTTCTGGGGGCGGCCCTCCAGGAAGGCGATGACGTTGTCCACCGCCCCCTCGTTGAGAAGCTCCATGCCCTCTGGGGTCTGGTCGGCCATATGCGGGGTCAGGACCACCTGCTCGCATGAGAGGATCGGATGGTCGGCGGGCAGAGGCTCGACGTCGTGGACGTCCATGGCCGCTCCTGCGAGGTGACCCGAGTTGAGGGCGTCGACCAGCGCGGGCGTGTCCACCAGCAGCCCCCTGCCTCCATTGACCAGCAACGAGCCGGACTTCATGAGCCCCAGCTCTCGTTCCCCTATCATCCCCCGCGTGTCGTCGGTGAGGGCCACGTTGAGGCTGACCACGTCCGACTGCCTCAGCAGCTCGTCCAGCTCGACGTAGCGGATGCCCAGGCGGTCGGCGCGCTCCTGGGACGGGTGAAATGTCCAGGCTATGACCCGCATGCCCAGGGCGTTGCCCAGCCTGGCGAGCTCGGCACCTATGTTCCCGGTCCCAACGATTCCCAGCGTCTTGCCCTGGAGGTAGACGTTTTCCATCCTCGTCCAGCGGCCGGCCTTCAGCTCCATGGTCTGGAACCCGGCCCGCTTGGCGACGGCGAACATCAGTCCGAATATGTGCTCCGCCACCACTCCGGCGGTCCTGCCCGGCTGATTGCTCACGACGACGCCCATCTCGGATGCGGTGTCGAGGTCGATGTTGTCGGTGCCGATGGAGCAGACCGATATCAAACGGAGCTTCGACAGCGGCCTTAGCGTCTCTTCTGGCCACCTCACCGCCCCGCGGGTGTTGATTATGATCTCCGCGTCCCTGGCCCGTTCTATCTTCTCGTCGTCGCTGGGCCGATCCGCGTACAGGGTCACTTCGCCGTACGGCTTCAGACGGTCCAGGTGGGGCGAACCCTGGATCTGTATAGGCTCGTCCCCGGGAACCACAATGGTCAGACGCTCCTTAGAACTCATGCGGCCTCCTATCGCTGTCCGATGATGGTGATGCAGGCTATCGCCGTTGTTGTGAAAAGTCAAGAACGGGTTCGGGACCCGTCCCCAGACCGGCGCAGCGCCGGTAATGGCGGCTCGCCAAGGTTTGACCGGAAGCCGCGTTGCGTTGCCTAAAGGTGTAGGCTAAAGTGTGGGCCGAGACCCGCCATGATAGACGAAGACGCGAAAGAGGATAAGTTAGACTTCGACTCCTCCGAAGAGTCGGTCGGGTACATCTCTCTGGACCAGGCCCGTGTGCTGTCCATAGAGCACGCCAGGGAGAACCCGGACCGGTACACGGACAGATATGCGGGGCGACGGCTTGTCTTTGAGGTCGTCAGCGCCGAGGAAGGCGAGGACTACTATGACGTCATGCTCGCCCGACGCCCTTCGGGACGCTTCAGAGGAAAGCCTGGCCTCGAGCAGTTCACCATAGAGAAGACAGGCCAGATCCAGCTCCGCCAGATTCTCGACGATCCCC
>CAUZJF010000267.1:0-3771 GCA_963579975.1 Dehalococcoidia bacterium | reverse complement strand
GCTGCCCTTTCATCATCGGTGGGCGTGAAGTGTGCGTACTATCGTAAGGGTGAATGCTGGCGTGCTATGCCCTACCCTGGCCGAAACCACACCCGCGTTAACCCCTGCTCGAAGCAAGGTCGTAACGTGATGGTGACGGGCGTCGTGGAGCCGAGCGGCACGGTTGTTCTGGTAGATCAAGTGCCGTTCACGCTCCTGTAGGGCTATTACACTTCTTCCATCTCCCGGGCGACCTTGATCAAAGATTCTTTGGCGTCGCCGAAAAGCATCGACGTGTTCGGCTTGTAGAAGAGGTCGTTGTCGATTCCCGCGAAACCCGGGTTAAGGCTGCGCTTCAGGACAAGCACGTGTCGGGCCTTGTCGACGTTGAGGATGGGCATCCCGTAGATGGGGCTACTGGCGTCCTCTCTCGCCGCCGGATTCACGACGTCGTTGGCTCCGATCACCACCACTACGTCCGTGTCTTCGAACTGATCGTTGATCTGGTCCAGGTCGTAGAGCTTGTCGTACGGCACCTCGGCCTCGGCAAGGAGGACGTTCATGTGGCCCGGCATCCGGCCAGCCACCGGATGGATCGCGAACTTGACCTCGACTCCCTTGGCCTCCATCAGGTCGGCCAGGCCCCTTAGCTGGTGCTGCGCCTGGGCCACGGCGAGTCCGTATCCTGGTACGAATATCGCCTGGCGGGCGTAGGCCAGCATGATGGCGGCGTCTTCGGGGCCGCTCTCGTTGACCGGTCGAGCCTCCCCGCCGCCCGCGGCCGGCCTGCCTTGCTCAGCAGCGCCAAAGGCCCCGAACATCACGTTTGCCAGGGAACGGTTCATCGCCTTCGTCATGGTCTGCGTCAGTATCAGGCCGGCGGCGCCCACCAACGAGCCCGCGATGATAAGCATGACGTTGCCCAGTGCGAATCCGGCGGCGGCCGCGGCGAGCCCCGAGTATGAGTTGAGCAGCGAGATCACGACCGGCATGTCCGCCCCGCCGATGGGGATTACCAGAAGCACCCCCAAGAGGAGACACGCGACCGCCATAGCGGCGTAGATTTCCATGCCTGGTTCGGCGACCAGGTACCCGATAGCGACGAGGATTCCCACGAAGAGCAGGCCGCTGACGGTCTTTTGCAAAGGAAACGTTACCGGCCGGGTGACGACGATCTCCTGAAGCTTGCCGAAGGCGACCAAGCTCCCGGAAAGGGTCACCGCGCCGATCAGGGTGCCGATCATTACCGTTATCGAAGTGTCGGTCGAAAGGTCGTCGGTGCCAGCCAAAGACTCTCGAAGGACCGCTGCCGCTACCAGTGCCGACGCGGCGCCTCCGAACCCGTTGAAGATCGCCACGAGCTGGGGCATGGCGGTCATGAGGATGGTCCTGGCCAGGATCGCGCCTATGGCCAACCCGACCAGGATGCCGACCACGATCAGCTCGAATGAGAGAATCTCGCGGTCGATCAGGGTGGCGACGACCGCGACGAGCATGCCGAGAGCGGCCAGCGCGTTGCCCGACCTGGCCGTGGCCGGAGAGCCCAGCCTCTTGAGCCCAAAGATGAACAGCGCCGTGGCAACCAGATAGAGTGCGCCGATTACGACCAGTATGTCGTCGGAAGAAAGGCCCACTATTCCTGCGACTCAGGCTTCTTCTTGAACATTTGCAGCATCCGATCGGTGACCATGAATCCACCGACTACGTTCACCGTAGCCAGTATCAAGGCAAGCATTCCGAGGACCGTTGCGACCGTTTCACCAGCTTGTCCCACCACCAGCAATGCGCCGAGCACCGTGATTCCCGATATGGCGTTGGCCCCGGACATGAGTGGAGTGTGTAAGGTAGGCGGGACCTTGGTTATGACCTCGAACCCCACGAACACTGCGAGCACCAAAACGTACAGCTCGATTAGCAGTGCGTTTTCAAACATGACGGTACCTCAAGGAAAGACGGTCACCGGGGAACACAGAGAAACGGAACGAACGACAGATGGGGACACGAACCCTCGATCTCGTCGCTGCGTATTCATCGATCGGCTGACTCGACCTGGCTGGCGGCCAGCTTGGCTGCGGCCAGAGACGGCCCATGGACGATTTCGCCGGCGTGAGTAATACAACAACCAGAAACGATTTCATCCTCGAAATCGAGTTGCATTTGCCCTTCCGTGACCAGATGAAGCAAGAGGTTGGATATGTTCTTGGAATACATCTGGCTGGCGTGGGTCGGCATCGTGCCCGGAATGTTTAGCGGTCCGTGAATGACGACTTCGTGGACCACGATCTCAGCTCCGGGTTTGGTGAGCTCGCAGTTGCCACCGGTCGGAGCGGCCATATCCACGATCACCGAGCCCGGTCTCATGCTTTTGACCATTTCTTCGGTAATCAAGGTCGGGGCACGCTTCCCGGGGACTGCGGCTGTCGAGATCACGAAGTCCATATCGGAGACGCTACGTTGGATGAGCTCGCGCTCGCGTTGCTGCGACTCCTTGGACAGCTCCTGAGCGTACCCAGACTCATGCTCGGCTTCAGCCACCACCGCCTCGGCTTCTATGAAGGTGGCCCCCAGGCTCTCGACCTGTTCCTTTACGGCGGGGCGCACGTCGAAGGCCGACAGCACGGCGCCGAGCCTGCGGGCGGTTGCGATGGCCTGGAGTCCGGCGACGCCGGCGCCGAGAATAAGACCCTTGGCCGGTGCGACGGTCCCGGCCGCCGTCACCATCATCGGCATATACTTGCCCAGGGAGCCAGCGGCGATCAGGACTGCTTTGTAGCCTGCGGCCGAGGCCATGGACGACAGCGCATCCATGCTCTGGGCCCGGGCGATCCTGGGCACCGCGTCCATGCTAAAGCTGGTGATCTTGCCGGTACGTAGTCGTTCCGTCAGGTCAGGACTGGTCAACGGCTCGAGAAAGGCGATGATCGCGGCGCCTTCGCGCATCAGATCGAGCTCACTCGGACCGGAATCACTATTCGAGGCCGGCTTGTTTATCTTGAGGACGACGTCAGCAGACTGTAGTAGCTCCGCCTGGTCGTTTGCCAGGCTAGCCCCGGCGTCCTCGTATTGCTGGTCAGGGTAATGAGCGGGAGCACCTGCCCCGGACTCCACGACGACTTCCATTCCGGCCTTTGCCAGAGCAGCCACGGACATAGGAACGAGCGCCACTCGGCGCTCGCCCTCGAAACGTTCTGCCGGGACTGCTACCCGCAACCGTGCCACTCCGAACTATGCACCTATCGTCTCGGTCCTTCTGTCGTTCTCATATAGGATATCAGACTGGTTGGCGTCTATAGCTCGATTTAGGGCCTCTTGCGAAAGGAATTCCGGTCACGAAGCTACCGGCTCAGGTTGCTGTAATATAACCGTGCGAATTCCGTTTCCTCGGAGGTAGCATGGCTGAGAGCGGTGGAGCAACGTATCGGGTCGGAATGGTCGGGGTCGGGAGGGCAGGGACACGGCATGCCCGGGCCTTTGCTCTGCATCCGAAAACGGAAGTCGTGGCCGGCGTCAATCGGGGCAACGAAACCCTCGACGTGTTCAAAGAGCGCTTCGGGGTGCCCGGCTACAACGACTTCGAGGAGATGCTCAGGAAAGAGCGAATCGACGTCGCCTGCGCCGTGCTCCCCGTCCGCGCCAATGCCGAGGTGGTCACCGGGTGCGCCCGTGACGAATGCGGTGGAGGTGCCGGCGGAGCGTTCCGGGGCTGAAACCCGCGCTCTCGGCGACGGTACCATGGTAATAGGGACCTTCCCGGTCGAGCTGAGACCTCTTCCGGATCATCATAGGCACCCT
>CAUZJF010000266.1:0-3788 GCA_963579975.1 Dehalococcoidia bacterium | reverse complement strand
GGTCCTTCCGATGGTCCGGCGTATATGGGGCGGAAGACGTCAACAGCCGCGATACGCTGGATACGCAGCTCAACGTGTTCGCCGAATTCTCGCCTGTGCTGGGCCACGATCAGCAGCGGACACCCTATATCTTTCTGGCCAACATCGATCCGGATCTCCAGCTTGGCATACTCGAGCAACTCGAAGCGACGCCCATGCTGGTGGCGATGGACACCATGAACTTCTGGATCGCGGGCAAGAAGGCAGGCTTGGAGCGAGTCCTTGAGAAGGTCGACGTCCTGTTCGTCGACGAAGGCGAGATCCGCGACCTGACCGGCGAGGTCAATCTCGTGACCGCGGCCCGGAAGACCATGGACATGGGGCCTTCCGTGGTTGCTGTTAAACGCGGCGCTAGCGGGGTCCTGCTGGTGGGCCGTGACTCTGCCTTCGCCGCACCGGCTTTTCCGCTGGACCTGGTCGTCGATCCCACCGGCGCCGGCGACTCCTTCGCCGGCGGATTCATGGGCTATCTGGCCTCTACCGGCGACCTGAGCCCGGACGGCTTCCGCAGGGCCGCCGCCCTCGGGTCCGTTATGGGCTCCTTCGCCGTCGAGAGCTTCAGCCTCGACCGTCTCGTATCCCTCACCAACGCCGAGATTGAAGACCGATTCCGGGCATTGAGCGAGCTTGTGCGCTTCGTGCCACTGGGAAAGACTGAGTCGCTCCCTTGGAGAAACAGCAATTGACCGGGAAACCACGAAAGAGATCTAACTTCGGAGAACTGATTTGACTACTACAACCAAGGGAGACGTTCTGGACCTTACGCTGGCGCCGGATGGCGTTAAACGAATCGAGTGGGCGGCGCGGGAAATGCCGGTGTTACGGCAGATCCGAGAGCGGTTCGCGAAGGACCGCCCTCTCGACGGCATGAACATCGCCGCCTGTCTCCACGTAACCACGGAGACCGCGAACCTGGCCCTCGCTCTTCGCGACGGCGGCGCCGACGTCGCCCTGTGCGCCAGCAACCCCCTGAGCACTCAAGACGAGGTCGCCGCCGCTCTCGTCGCCGAGTACGGTATCCCGACCTACGCCATCAAAGGCGAAGACAACGACTCCTACTACCGGCACATAAACGCGATTCTGGACCGAAGCCCCAACGTGACGCTGGACGACGGCGCCGACCTCGTGGCAACCCTGCACACGACGCGTACGAAGGAGCTGGAGTCCGTATTTGGCGGGGCGGAGGAAACGACGACGGGTGTTATTCGCCTCCGCAGTCTGGCCGAAGAGGGCAAGCTCAAGTACCCGGTCATAGCCGTCAACGATGCGAACACGAAGCACTTCTTCGACAATCGCTACGGTACGGGGCAGAGCACTCTAGACGGCATCACCCGTGCCACGAATGTTCTGTGGGCAGGTAAGAAGGTCGTCATTTGCGGCTACGGCTGGTGTGGCAAGGGCGTCGCGATGCGCGCAACGGGGATGGGGGCTCAGGCCATAGTGACGGAGGTCGACCCCGTCAGGGCCCTGGAGGCCGCAATGGACGGCCACCAGGTCATGTCGATGGCGGAGGCCTCCAAGGTCGGCGACATCTTCATCACCCTGACAGGCGGCATGAATGCAGTGGGCCGCGTGCACATCGAAACCATGAAGAACGGGGCGATGATCGCCAACAGCGGACACTTCAACGTCGAGATCGACATCGACGCTCTGGAAGATTTGTCCGAGGCAAAGCGGAAGCCCAGGCCTTTCGTCGACGAATACCTAATGGAAGACGGCCGCAAGCTGTACCTGCTGGCCGAAGGGCGTCTGATCAACCTCGCCGCAGCCGAAGGCCACCCGTCTGCCGTTATGGACATGAGCTTCGCCAACCAGGCCCTGTGTACCGAATACCTGGCACAGACCGCTCATAGTCTCGAACCTACCGTACATCCCGTCCCCAAGGACATTGACGAGGAAGTCGGCCGGCTCAAGTTGAAGTCAATGGGAATCACGATAGACACGCTTACCGAAGAGCAGCAGAACTACCTGGAAAGTTGGGACATCGGAACATAGTTCTTACCCCTTCCCCCACCGGGGGAAGGTTGGGGAGGAGACCGTCGCCTCTCGGACGGCGGACTCCGGAACCTGGCACAAAGAGTGGGAGGCAGCCGTCATGGCCTTTAGCTTCATGGATTCGCCGTCGTACCTCATGACCTCCGAGTCAGTTACGGAAGGACATCCGGACAAGCTGTGCGACCAGATCTCGGACGCGCTTTTAGATGAATTCCTCCGGCTGGACCCGACCGCGCGAGTCGCTTGCGAAGCCTGCACGACCACCGGCCTCGTAATGGTAATCGGCGAGATCACTCTCGAAGGATACGTCGACATCCAGACCGTTGTTCGCCACACCCTCCGGGACGCTGGGTACATCGACTCGACCTTCGGATTCGACTACCAGTCGTGCGGAATCGCCGTGTCGGTACACGGGCAGTCCCACGACATCGCAGCGGGGGTGGACCTCGCTCTCGAGGCCAGGGGCGAGATCGAGACCAATAGGCAGGAAGTCGAGATGCTGGGGGCAGGCGACCAGGGAATGATGGTGGGCTTCGCCTGCAATGAGACTCCTGAGCTGATGCCTCTACCGATCATGCTCGCACACAAGATCTGCCGTCGGATGGCCGAAGTCAGGAAGGAAGGTATCCTGCCCTACCTAAGGCCCGACGGAAAGGCCCAGGTGACGGTCGAGTACTCCCACGGGCAACCGAAGCGGGTGCAGACCGTGGTCATGAGCTCGCAGCACAACCCAGAGGTGAGCCAGTCGATCATCAGACGCGACCTTATAGAAAAGGTCGCTCACGAGGTTCTCCCAAGTGAGCTCCGCGACCGGAACACAGTTTACCACGTCAACCCGTCGGGCCGGTTCGTCATCGGCGGACCGGTGGGCGACGCTGGCCTGACCGGCCGCAAGATCATAGTCGACACCTACGGGGGGGTCGCCAGGCACGGTGGCGGCGCTTTTTCGGGCAAGGACCCGACAAAGGTCGACCGCTCGGCCGCATACGCCGCAAGGTACGTCGCCAAGAACCTCGTCGCCGCAGGGGTTGCTGACCGGCTGGAGGTCCAGCTGTCCTACGCCATCGGTGTCGCCAGACCGACCTCGATATCGGTAGAGACCTTCGGCACCAACAAGGTATCCGACGACACCATCGTGGCGCTCATCGACAAGCACTTCGACCTCAGACCCGGCGCCATAATCCGCGACCTGGACCTGCGCCGGCCCATCTACAAGCAGACCGCAGCCTACGGGCACTTCGGACGTGACGACCTCGACCTGCCGTGGGAGAAGACCGACAAGTCGCCGGCCTTGAGACGCGAGGCCTTCGTCGGCACCGTCAAAGACGAAGCCGCGACCTCTTAGTTCCGTCAGCGGTATTCGACCAAGGCTCGAACACCGCTCCTTCAGAAGCGGTCGTGAACTCCGGCCACTCCGGTTTTGAAGACGGTTTCGCCCCCGCTGTCCTCCGACTGCGACGCTGGCCGTTGTTTGCAACGCTGTCCGTTTTTGCCAGGGCCCTCAGTGCCTGTGGAGGAACCAGTGCCGTCTATATGGCCTAAATTCTCGATATCGGCCCCGAGGTCGTGGACATCACAGCCTCCTCTGCGACCGTCGTCGCCGAAACGACGGTCGACGTCGTGTGCTCGGTGGTTTATGGAACAACTGAGGAGTACAGCCAGCTCGCCACCGACGATGACATGGCGAGAGGCGGACACCGTGACCACCACCCGTTGCTAACCGGCCTCCAGCCCGATACGACCTACCACTTGAC
>CAUZJF010000265.1:0-3798 GCA_963579975.1 Dehalococcoidia bacterium | reverse complement strand
GCGTCGACCCGGCCTTCATCCGTTCGGGCAGCTACGAAATCGAGGTGCTCGCCGAGCGCCATACGGCCAACGCCGGACTGCGCGCCGCATATGACGCGGACGGTGAGAGGGTGCGGGGGTAGGCTTTTGTCAGTCGCACTCGCTGCCCGAGTAGAATTCGGCCGATGGGTGAATTGCCTATCACCCGACGGATTGGGACACTCGACACACAAGTGAATCAAAATGCAACATTCGACAGTTCGTTTTGGATCAACGCATATCGGTCTGGTCTATTGCTCCAGGGTGTTGACAGGTACGAACTGCACTTTGTACCGGCTGTCGCCCGCGAGTTGAAGGAAGAGTTCGCGAGCGGGCGTGAGTTCTGGAGGCTAGCGAGAGAGGATGCCATGTAGGTGGTCACTCCAAGCCTACAACAGGTGCGGAAGTACGGGCCGGGGGAAAGGGACGCGATGAACGTGGCATTCGAGCATAGTGACTGGGTACTTTTGATGGATGATCGTCGGCCGCTGCTTGCAGCGAAGGAAAAACGAGGCGAAGCCCAACGAAGTCGCCGGTCGATGCACAATCTTCCGTTGGTTCCGCCTTGTTGCGACCACCAACGGAAGTTACAGGGGCCAGGAAGGCCCGACCGGGCTTACCCGCTGGTGACGATGTCTTTGTGTGGCCGGCCGCCCTGCAGAATCATCAGCAGGTTCGACTTGTCTTCGAGGAGTCCGATGTCGTCGAGGGGATTTCCGTTCACAACGAGAAGGTCAGCGAGCTTTCCAACTTCCAAGGTGCCGATGTCGTTGTCCATGTGGAGGCACTCGGAAGCCGTTTTCGTTGCGGCAACGATGGCCTGCGAGGGCTCCATGCCGTGTTCAACCATGAGGCACAGCTCCTCGAGGTTCGTACCATGGGGTCCGACCCCTGTGTCGGTGCCCATCGCGATTCTGACACCGGACTCCACGGCGAGCCGGAAGCTCTCGGAGTGGTACCTCTTTACCTCTCGGGCTTTTCGGAGGGACTCCGGCAGCACGCTACCTGGCTCTTGCTCCGCGCGACGCTCTCCCCACAAGGGTGCGACCAGAGTTGCAACCAGGAAGGTGCCTCGCTCTTTCATGGCCTCGATCACGCTCTCGTCGAGGTATATGCCGTGCTCGATAGACTCGACGCCGCTTTCGACGGCGTTCCGTATGCCCTCCGTCGCCTGTGCGTGAGCGGCGCACGTCTTGCCCTGGGCTTTTGCCTCGTAGACCATCACCGCGATTTCTTCTCTGGTGAATTGGGTCGACCCAGGTTCGTCGCTGGGGGAGAGAACGCCGCCCGTCGAGCACAGCTTGATGAAATCGGCTCCGGCGCGAAGAATTGATCGCGTAGTCTTCCGGACCTCTTCCACGCCGTCGCAGACTCCGTTCGGCCACTCCAGTTCGTTCCCGCTGGGCAGCAGAGGGTACTGGATCCCACCCGGTAGGAGAAAGTCGGTGTGCCCGCCGGTCTGGGAGACGATGCTGACCGAGATTTTCATCCGGGGCGCCGGTATCAAGCCGCGCTGTGCAGCGAGCTTAAAGCCCAACGGGGTCCCGCCAGTGTCCCTGATCGTAGTAATGCCGGCATCGAGGGTAGCCCTAGCGTTGAGCGAAGCCTGGACGACCCTGAGGCTCGGTGGAACCAACGCGAGCTCATGCATGGGCTTGAGATCGACGAAGAGATGGACGTGGCAGTCGATCAGGCCCGGCATGATCGTCATGCCAGATACGTCGATCACTTCGGCGTCGGCTGGTCGGGAGTCGGTCTGGCCAGCCCAGGCGATTCGTCCGTCGTCGTCTATCACCACCGTCGCGTTGGCGACCGGCTCCTTGCCGGTACCGTCGATGAGCAGTCCGCCTGTCAGCGCTTTCATGCGTAATACCTCCTTGGCCTGTGATGTCGCTCAGTCAGAGATTGCACGAACAGGTGTCGACTGAATAGAACTAATGTACTATAGTGGTTTAGGGGACTGGCCTGAAACGTCTGGTCCCCAGGCCATCCCACTTGAAGGCCGAGTCCACGAACCGGCTTCCTCTGGCGAGAGTTGCCAGCCGGACCCACCTGACGAGGTGATTTTGAATGTCGACATCTCTTCGTACCGGGCCTATCCGAGCGTCTTTACCGAGGCGCGGACCGGTCGTGCCGGAGTTCTTGTCTCCTGTCCGACCGACGCAAAAGATTTCCCGACCTGTCGCATTCGGCCCCCAGGGTGTCGCAACGGCTCAGATATAGATGCGACAGTTTGCAACACTTTGCGACAGTCTATTTTCGTGTTCGTGGTGAGCAGACCTACGTCCGGAGGGCGGACTGCACACAGGGATGTAACCATAAGGCGCGCTCGTGTCCCTTTTCCCCTCGTGGGAGAAGGCTAGGATGAGGGGGAATTCTTGTAACGCCATAGTGCTGGTTTCTAAGCAGTTACTCGATAGCCCGTCGGACCAGGGTCCGCATTCGCGACTCTTGGTTGCAAAAGACGTGCCTGGGTCCAGGACGGGTGTGAGCAAGTCACTCATCGAAGGTGTCGGGCCAGTAATCGGGCCAGACGCCTGTGAGCGGGTCGGCCTTCAGCGGGTGCCAGAAATCGGTAGGCTGGACTGTGGCATGCCGGTCATTCTCCCGATCGAGCTTCTCCGGTAAAGGCGAGATGCGTCCCGGAACTCCGACCACCATGCTCCTGGGCGGCACATCTTTGTTCACCACGGCGCCCGCCGCGATGAAGCTCCGCTCGCCGATGGTGACCTCGGGCAGCACCGTCACGCCGCCACCGATCATCACGTCGTCCTCGACGGTCGCTCCACGCGGTGTCGGAGCTGGGTCCCGGCGAAGCGGGTACCTGTCGTTCAGGAATGTGGTCCCCGGACCGATGAAGACGTGGTCGCCTATCCAGGTGCGTGATGGGAGGTATGTGTGGGACATGATTCGGACCCCGTCGCCCAGCCGGACGATGCCTTCGATGGTCGAGTGGTTGCTCAGCGTGCAGTAGTTGCCGATCTTGACGAGAGCCCGGACCACGGCGTAGTGACCGGTCTGGAAGTGGTCGCCGATTCGGACGTCCCCGTAGATGATCGTGCCTTTGCGCAGGATGCAATTGCGCCCGAGAACAGCCTTGCCCGCGCCGGGATGGTACCGGAAGCCCACCATGACATCGGGCTCGACCAGCGTCCCCACTCCGATGGTGGTGTTGTCGAGCGTGCTTACGTCGCCGGACGCTTGCATGGGTTGTCTCGTTGCCATTTCTTCGACCTCCGAGAATACCTGGGGCTTGCTGTTGGACTACCGGGCAAGGCTATGTCGGCGGCCTTCGGACGTCAACCCTCCGAGCCCGGCCCAGCGCGTTCGGCTGTGTCGAAGTGGGGGATGGAAGCTTCTCCTCGGCGCTGCTTGAACACCAGCGGCACACGGAACTGATGGCCCGGCGACAGGGCGGGAAGGCCATCCTCCGGGAAGAACCCGACATCGGTGGTTTCCGGGCCCGCGATAGGCTCCGCTTCGGCCGCTTTCACCTCGAAGGGCGCGATGTATATCTGGGACTTGCGGATGCCGCCCCAAGCGCGGGAGTCGAAGATCCCCATCAAGCGCACGGCTTTCCCGACGACACCTGACTCCTCGCGAAGCTCGCGGACCGCAGCGACGGCCCACGACTCTCCGACGTGCACAAGGCCCCCGCGCATGGCCCAGAGGCCGTTGTCTTCTCTCCTGATCAGCAGCAGGCTGTCGCCGCGAAAAACTGCTGCGTCTGCCCCAAGGTATGGACTAACGTGGGAGAGGTTTTCTTCGTACTCCCTCATG
>CAUZJF010000264.1:0-3847 GCA_963579975.1 Dehalococcoidia bacterium | reverse complement strand
CTGCCAAGCCTAGTCACAGCCTGTCTCTATTGACAAAAATTGTCACAGCCGGTCACAGGTATGCACAGATGATCCGATCCGTGGAACAAATTGGAACATGCCGTAATCACGTTGAACCCTCCACCAGTCAGCAGTAGGATGTGCGTCTATGGGTGGCAATTCAGTAGTGACTCTAGGGAAGCTAGCCGACTTCGTGATCCTGTCGGCCGATCCGACCGCGGTGCCGGTCGATGAGATCAAGGACATTGTGGTCGACACGACCGTCGTCGGTGGCAAGGTGGTGTACGATGGCAATTCGGGGAGCGAGCACGAGTGACATATACCTACGCACGCCGCTATCGTGGTCCACTGAAGGCCGTGATTTTGGACTGGGCCGGGACTACATTGGACTACGGGTGCTGCGCCCCGGCCGTCGTCTTCACCGAGGTGTTCAAGCGCCAAGGCGTCGAGATCTCGATGGAGGAAGCACGTGCACCGATGGGTGCCCATAAGAAGGTGCACATCCGTCGGATCTCCGAGGATCCGAATGTGGCCGCCCGTTGGGAGAAGACGCATGGCCGGCTGCCGACGGAAGAGGACGTCGTGGCGATGTTCGAGGCGTTCGTGCCCCTGCAGCTGAACTGCCTCGCCGACTATGCTGAGCTGATTCCCGGCACTCTCGATTTCGTGGCGGCCGCACGCAAAAGGGGATTGAAGATCGGTTCGACCACCGGCTACACGGTCGAGATGATGGAGCTGATCGGGCAGGAGGCCGCCCAGCGCGGGTACGAACCGGACCACAGCGTCTCGGCGGCCGAGGTCCCCGAAGGCCGGCCGGCGCCGTGGATGTGCCTGGAGAACGCGAAACACCTCGGGGTTTACCCCCTCGAGGCGATAGTGAAGGTCGACGACACGGTGCCGGGCATTGAGGAGGGTATCAACGCCGGGATGTGGACGGTCGGGCTGGCCAAGTCGGGCAACGAGATCGGGTTGACCGAGCGTGAGATCGAGTTGTTGCCGGCAGACGAGTTTGAGCGCCGTCTTTCCCGCGCATACACGCGTATGCAGCGGGCGGGCGCCGACTACGTCATCGACGGTATCTGGGACCTACTTCCGTGCCTTGACGACATCGATGCTCGACTTGCCCGCGGTGAACGCCCTCAGCACGGATAATCGAGCGTGACTAGCCCCCACATCGAGAATCCGTATTTACTGCTCACCCCCGGACCGCTCAGCACGACCCGGAGCGTGAAGGAGGTCATGCTCCGCGACTGGTGTACGTGGGACGACGATTACAACCAGGGCGTCGTGCAGGTCATTCGACGCACGTTGGTCGGGCTGGCGACACGGGCCGAGGGCTACACGAGCGTGCTGATGCAGGGGAGCGGTACGTTCGTCGTCGAGGCGCTGGTCGGTACCGCCATCGCTCGTGATGACAAGTTGCTCGTCTTGGCCAACGGCGCCTACGGGCGGCGTGTCGCTCGGATCGCGCAGGTGCTGGCCATCGACCACGCGGTCATCGACAGCGGCGAGCGTGATCCCCCCGATCCAAATCAGGTCGACAAGGCACTGGCCGAGGATCCCGCCATCACCCACGTCGCCATGGTCCACGGCGAGACCTCAACCGGCATGCTCAACCCGATTGCCACCGTGGGCGAGGTGGTTCAACGCCGGGGTCGCATCTTCATCGTCGATGCCATGAGCACCTTTGGTGGGATCCCGTTCGATCTCGATGAGCTCGGCATCGATTTTCTCGTGAGCAGCGCCAATAAGTGTATCCAGGGCGTACCCGGGTTCGGCTTCGTTCTGGCCAGACAGCATACGCTCGCAGCGTGCGAAGGTCGGGCGCGGTCGCTGTCGCTGGACCTGTTCGACCAGTGGAGGGCGATGGAGGAGGGGGCCGGCAAGTGGCGCTTCACCTCGCCCACGCACACGGTGCGCGCCTTCGCCCAGGCGCTGGTCGAGCTTGAGGAGGAGGGCGGCGTCGCGAAGCGCGGCGAGCGGTACCGGGAGAACCACCGCGTTCTCGTCGACGGGATGGAGCGTCTGGGCTTCCGGTGCTTTCTCCGCGAGGCACATCGGTCTCCAATTATCACGACCTTCCACGATCCGGATACGAGCACCTATGTGTTCACGAGGTTCTACGCCGATCTCAAGCGCAAGGGCTTCGTCATTTACCCGGGAAAGGTGACTGGGGCCAACACTTTCCGCATCGGCACCATCGGCCACGTCTATCCCAACGACATACGGTCGCTGATCGCCGCCATCGAAGATTCGATCTCCTGGTGAATGGCCGTGGCGAGGACCGATCCGGTCTACGAGCGATGGCGCTGGCGGATCTTCGGCGTCACCTGGCTCGCCTATGCAGGGTTCTACTTCACGCGCAAGGGGTTCTCGGTTGCCAAGCTCGGGATGCTCGAGGACCCGGCGATCGGACTCTCGCCGATCCTGGCGAGCAACATCGACATCGCCTTCAGCGTCGCCTACGGTGCGGGACAGTTGCTGTGGGGCGTGTCTGCCGACCGATTCGGCCCCAGGCGAATTGTGCTCGCGGGGATGCTTTCGTCGACCGCCATCGCC
The DNA here is from genome assembly GCA_963579975.1 of Dehalococcoidia bacterium. GTDB lineage: Bacteria > Chloroflexota > Dehalococcoidia > Lucifugimonadales > CAUZJF01 > CAUZJF01. Next base: position 1,288 of record CAUZJF010000264.1, on the reverse strand, counting down.
TTAGCCATGGGGATGTCCACCACGGTCGCGCTCCTCGGAGTCTTCTTCTTCGTTCAAGGGCTGTGCGAGTCTACTGGGTGGGCGCCCCTGACCAAGAACTTGGGATTTTGGTTCTCGTCCAAGGAACGGGGCCGGGTGATCGGCGCGTGGAGCACGAGCTACGCATTTGGCGGGATGGTCGCATCCCCGTTCGCCGGGTGGTTCGCCTACTCGGTCTTCGACGATTGGCGCTGGGCGTTCTTTGCGGGCGCCCCCGTGCTGCTTCTGACTGCAATTCCGTTCTACGTCCTCCAGCGGGACCGGCCACGAGATGTCGGGCTCGAAGAGATCGAAAAGTACCGCGGCGAGCGGATGGCCGTCGTCGATGCCCGCGACGTACCCGAAGAGGAGGAGGAGGGATCCTGGGAGCTCATTGGCAAGGTGTTCCGCAACCCTCCTGTGGTGGTCATGGCGGTCGTCTACTTCCTCTTGAAGCCGACACGATACGCGATCCTCTTCTGGGGGCCCGTCATCGCCAGTGAGCGCATCGCCTCCGATAGCTTCGCCCTCGCCGCCACGCTTCCCGCCGCGTTCGAGGCGGCCGGTCTTGTCGCGCCGATCGCCATCGGGTTCGTGTCCGACAGACTCTTTCAGGCGCGCCGATTTCCAGCGTGCGTGCTCAGCCTGCTCCTCCTGTCGGTCGTCCTACTCCTCTTCGGGCCGCTCACGAGCTCGGGTAGTAGTGGGGGGATGCTTGTCGCGTTCTTCCTGATCGGCTTCTTTCTGTACGGGCCGGACTCGATGGTGAGTGCGACTGCTGCTGTCGATTTCGGGACCAAGAAGGGCGCAGGAAGCGCGGCCGGCTTCATCAACGGGTGTGGCTCGTTCGGGCAGGTCCTGGGCGTAGCACTCCCAGGCTATCTCATAGCGTGGTTCCCAGGTACTGACACCACACTCATGCTCTTCTACGGCTTTGCGGCCGCCGCTCTCGTCGCCAGCCTGCTGCTCATCCCGTTGTGGAACCAGGTGCCTTCCACTGGCAGAATCACGGCAGTCCAAGCGCGTCCGTCGGTCGAACCCTGACAAGGTCGGCACCAGTGCTTAACGCTTACGCCGTCCTGCCTCAATCACGTTGAACCCTCCATCAGTCAGCAGTAGGATGACCTCCTATGGGCGGCAACTCTGCACGTGCACGTTGTAGACCCTTGGCGGTAATGGAACCCATAAAAGAGGGCTTTGATGCAGATTCGGAGAATCGCGTTATTTCAGGTCGACTTACCCCTTCACGAGGGCAGTTACAATTGGTCGG
>CAUZJF010000263.1:0-3859 GCA_963579975.1 Dehalococcoidia bacterium | reverse complement strand
TGGTGGAGCTGCAGGGACTCGAACCCTGTACCTCTTCAATGCCATTGAAGCGCTCTCCCAGATGAGCTACAGCCCCAGCTTGGCAGCGTGGCGGAAGCGCCGACGCACGGCGTAAATATAGCAAACGCGTCCTTCGGGCCGCAACAGCCGCGCTGTTGCGGCAGCCCCTTGGATTCCCTTATCGTGATTGCCGGCGCTTCGAACCATGGACGGCCCGCAGATAGGATTGGACCATGTTGATAGTGAACTGACATCGCCCCGGACGCGATGACGGCCTGTACCAACAATTGAAAGGAAACTAGAGATGCCCACCGAACGACGGGAAAACTTGGTTGGACCGGTCATAGTGCTCCGGACGTTCCGGACTGACAACGGCAAGCTTAATCTCGATAAGCAGCGCGAACATCTGAGCTGGCTCATCGACAACGGGATCACGAAAGGCAACGGCCTTCTCATGGCGGCTGGCGGCGGCAGCGAGGGATACTTCATGAGCGAATCCGAATGGAAGGCCAAGGTCGAGATGACCGCCGACGTGTGCCGCGGGCGGGCGACGAGCATGGCGGGGATATTCGATCTTTCGGCTACGGAGGCAGCCAAGAAGGCCCGGTTCTGCGAGGAAATGGGCATCGACTTCGTGCAGGTCGCCCCGCCACACTACGCCGTCCCGACCGACAACGAGGTCTTCACCCACTACAGCATTATCAACGACGCCGCGAACGTGGGCATCGCGCTGTACAACACCCCCTGGGCCATGCCGAAACCGGGCTGGGAGTTCGGTCCTCCGCTGATCGAGCGGCTCGTCGCCCTTGAGAACGTCGAGGGACTCAAGATCGGCACTCACTCCGACATCGCCCACGTCGTCCGGTGCACGCTGCTGTTCAAGGATAAAATCAATTTCATCAGCAACAGCGCGACGAACCTCTTCAGCTCGACCCTTTCGCTGCCCATCAAAATCGGCATGAAAGGGTTCATCCACTCCGACGGTAACGTCGCGCCCCGTCTGTCACTCCACATGTGGAATCTATGGAAGGCCAAGAACTACGAAGAGTATGACGAGTTGGTGCTGAAGCTATATGTGAGCGGTATGCTTCATATCCACCAACCCGCGAACTCGTCGTGGCCGACGATGGGAGAGGGACCCGCCGCTCGCAAATCGTTGGAGGCAATGGGAATGAAGGTTGGAGCCCCGTTCCCCGCACAGCACGCGGTGCCGGAGTCTCACATTGAGGCAGGCAGGGAAAGCCTAGAGCGGACTGGAATCATGGATTGGGTCGACTGGAGCGAAGGGTAGCACCCCCCGCTTTGTGTATGTAGACCAGCGGAGCTCGGCGTCCTCGCATGGTGTGGGGTTTACCCGCCTTAAGAGGTTGCCAGGTATCGCCATTCCTTGGATGGGCATTCAGGTACTGTCCGGCTCTCTGGTTACTATCGTCCCACATGCAACACAGCCTGAGAGTCTGTCTTTCGCGCGCATCACTGCTCCAACGCCTGATCCTTATTCGCGTCGAGGTGGGTTACAATGTCGCCCGCATTCAAGTGTCGCAAATAGGGGGAACGACGCGATGGCCAGACGAAAGGTCCTAGTTACAGGCGCCGCCGGGATGGTGGCGACCCAGTTTCTGCCCGGACTGAGGGAGCGTTACGACTTGGTGCTGATCGGCCACAGCAAGACTGTGGACGTGGATGGCAATCCGGTCGACGGGATTCAGCTGGTTGAGCTCACGGATCCGGACCGCAGCAAATACCAGCACCTCTTTGAGGGTGTGGACTCAGTCGTGCACATGGGTCACGTGCCCCATCGAGGCGAGCCCCTCGATCACTTCTATATTGAGCAGTTGAACATTCAGATGGGGTACAACGTCCTGAGGTCCTCGTACGAAGCAGGGGTCCGGCGGGTCGTTTTCGGCACGTCCAACCATGCAGCCGACTGGTACGAGCACAACCTGGTCCACACCCGCAAGATGGATGTGGTGGAGCCGTACACATATCCGCTATCGGACAACTTCTACGGCTGGGCCAAGATCTCCCTTGAAGCAATGGGCCATTTGTTCGCCTGCGGGTTCCCAAGCTTCACTCTACCTTCGGGCCGGGAATGGCTCCTGTCCGGAATCAACCCCGGACGTAAGATGGGTGTGATAATGCTGAGAATCGGTCACCCCAGGGAGCTAATTCCCGAGAACTACAACAACGACCCAGAGGTGTATAAGCGGGTGTTGGGATGCTACCTCAGCGCGCGTGACCTGACGCAGCTAACGATCAAGTCCATCGAAACCGAGAATATCGACAACGAGCACGGCGTCCCGTGGCACATCTTCTACTGCATCAGCGACAATACCCGAGCGTTCTGGTCGCTCTCCAACGCGAGGCGAGTCGTGGGCTACGAGCCTGAGGACGACTCGGAGGTCCGGTTCGCTCACTACATCAAGGGGTTCATCACGGGCGACGATGCGTCTGGAGGCGTGGGGAGGGTCGGGCTCAAATAGACGACGCTAGTCCGACTGCCGGACTTTCATCAGGGTCTCTATGCGGGAGCGGTTCTGTTCGAGCAACTCCCTCTGCTCGTCCCAGAACATGGTCGGCAGTTCGTCCAGCGGATACCAGAACATCTCGGTGTGCCTGTCGGTTTCCGTCGGTTTCGCTTCTGCTTGTGACGTCTCGTACAGGAAGTAGTGGGTTACCTTCCATTCGTCCCTGTCGAAGCTCAGGCGCTCAAGCGCGCCGAGATACTCGATCAGCCGAAGCTCCGAGACCCCGACCTCCTCTTCGATCTCCCGGCGGGCCGCAACCTCGAGAGTCTCACCCGGGTCGACGTGACCTTTGGGCAGAACGAGGTCTGGGAACTCTTGCTCGCGGGCGAAGGCGACCATCACCCGTCCGTGCTCACGGCGCACGACGACTCCGCCGGCAGCTTGCTGCTCCGGTGTGCCATCGGGCCGCTCATACCAGCTTCTTTCACTCACTCCAGAATTTCGGCACCGCCTCTTCTTCCTTTGTCATCATCTCCAGTACAGCGGGCCTGCCCGAGGCGGTGGCTTCCACGGCTCTCCTGATCGAAGGCCCAATCTGGTCGGGCGTTTCGACGCGCTCCGCGTGGGCGCCGAGCGCCTCCGCCACCTTCGAGTAGTCTCCGGAAAGCTTGTTGCTGCCCCATCGTTCGGAGGCGTAGGGCATGTGGTGGGTATAGTGGGTCATCACGCCGTTGTTGAGGATGACCGTCAAGATGGGAATTTCGGACCTAACGGCGGTCTCGATGTCCAGTCCGGACATACCGAAGGCCGCGTCTCCCATGACGTTGATCACGTGCTTGTCGGGCGCGGCCAGCTTCGCTCCCAGCGCGAGGCCAAGCCCGTATCCGAGCTGGGTGGACTTGCCCCATCCGATGTAGCCCCGGGGCGTGACTGTCTCCCAGAAGGGCACGAGCTGGTCGCGAGGATAGCCCGAGTCGTGAGTGATGATCGCGTTCGCGGGGCCGATCTCCTTAGCGAGCTCGGTGAAGACCCTGTACGGGTTCAAGGGCACCTCGTCCGAGTTGAGCCTCGGGCCCCACTCATTCATGAAGGCCTTCCTCACGTGGGATATCTCGTCGATGACTCCGTTAACGTCGCCGCGACCGTGCTCTCCGACCTGACGCTTGACCTCTTCGATCATCTGCCGAAGGACGAGCTTCGAATCGCCGACGGCGCCGAAATCGACGGGGTAGTCTTTGTTGATGTCCTCGGCGCAGTTCGTCGATTGCGCCAGGGTTACGCCTTTCGGCATCGGTGCATTGAAGCCGCTGATCGTGAAGCTGGTGCCCATTCCGAGGACGAAATCGGTCTTCTTGAGGTAGTGGTCGACCATGAGCGTGCCGCTGCTGGCG